>DXEK01000120.1 GCA_019115005.1 Candidatus Fusicatenibacter merdavium
CCCCGCAGATGCCCGCCGCTCAGGCGATGCCCCCGCACACAGGCCGCTTCGTCCGCCCCCAACATCACATCCGCCGCAGTACCTCTTCCCAGTTGATGACGTGGAACCAGGAATCAATATAATCGCTCCGCAGATTCTGGTATTTCAGATAATACGCATGCTCCCAGACATCCAGCGGCAGGATCGGCTGCATGCCCAACGAGAGCGGGTTATCCTGATTGGGCAGCGCCAGGATTTTCAAAGCGCCGGAAGGATCGCGGACCAGCCACGCAAAACCGGAACCGAACTGTCCGAGGGCGGCGGCTTTCATCTGGCGTTTCCAGTTGTCTTCGCCGCCAAAGGCTTCTGCAAGTTCCTCCGGAAAGGCTTGCCCCGGCGGCGACATAAGGTCAAAATACAGGTCATGATTGTACACGCCGCCGCCATTGTTGCGCACCGCCGTGCGTATTTCTTCCGGCAGATCGTCGAGATGTGTCAGAAGTTCTTCCAGCGTCCGGAAATGGTATTCCGGGTAAGACGCCAGCGCCTTGTTCAGGTTGTCGACGTAAGTCTGCATATGACGGTCGTGGTGGAAATACATAGTTTTCCGGTCGATATAAGGCTCCAGTGCGTCATAAGCGTAGGGAAGTTCCGGAAGTTGAAAAGGGTAGACAGAATCCGAAAGCATAAGTATCCTCCTCTATTTTCGCCCTGCATACTTGAGACAGAAGTTTAGCCGGCCGAACAGTTATCGCTTGCCTGCGTCTCATGCCTATTTGTCGGCGGGCAACTCTATAATGCCAGGGGCAAAATACCTTTTGAACTCAACATCATAATATTCCGGAACTGTTCACAGGTGACAAACGAAAACTCCCGGCGCCTTTCCCTGTTTCGGGGCAGGCGTCGGGAGTCTGGCGGCGTTCCGGATGGAGCGCCAGCGTGAGACAGCCGTAAAGCGGTGTCTTTTCTTTGTGATTTTTTTGTCGTTGAAGAGCTTTATTCTTTTCCGTTCCAGCAGTAGGTGCAGAGTTTGCACGGGGAAATGCCGATGGAGGAGATCATGTCGTCCAGGCGGTGATAACGCAGGGAAGTAAAGTTCAGTTCCTTGCCGATATCGTCCAGCATTTCTTTGTAACTGGTAGAATCCGGATTGGAATAATCTTCCAGGATTTTGTCACAGATTTTTCCTTCCCTTTTCTGGATCACTCTTCGCGTGATCAGATCCATCTCGGATTTAGAGCGGGAGAAGTTCAGGAACTTACATCCGTACATCAGGGGCGGGCAGGCCGGACGGATATGAACTTCTTTCGCACCGCTGTCGTACAGAAATTCTGTGGTTTCTCTCAGCTGCGTGCCGCGGACGATGGAGTCGTCGATCAGCAGCAGGCTCTTATCTTTGATCAGTTCATGAACCGGCAGGAGTTTCATACGTGCGATCAGATTTCTTTGGCTCTGATTGGTCGGCATAAAGGAACGCGGCCAGGTCGGTGTGTATTTGATAAACGGACGGGCAAACGGGATGCCGGAACGATTGGCGTAGCCGACCGCATGGGCGGTGCCTGAATCCGGGACGCCTGCGACGAGATCCGGATGCGCGTCGTCCCGCTGGGCGAGGATATCTCCGCATTTATAGCGCATCTGTTCAACATTGACGCCTTCATAGGTGGCAGTCGGATAGCCGTAATATACCCACAGGAAGGAACAGATCTTCATTTTGTCTCCCGGCTGCTGGAGAACCTCGATGCCTTCCGGGGTCAGGTATACGATCTCGGCGGGTCCGAGTTCTTTGTATGTGTGATATCCGAGATTTACAAATGCAAAGCTTTCAAAAGAAGCGCAGAAAGCGTCCTCTTTCCGGCCGATCACCAGAGGGGTTCTTCCAAGACGGTCTCTGGCTGCATAAATTCCCTGGGGAGTCATGACCAGAAGTGTCATGGAACCGTCAATGACCTGCTGAACGTACTGGATTCCCTCGAGAATGGAGGACTTCTGATTGATCAGAGAGGCTACCATTTCTGTCGGATTGATGTTGCCGCCGCTCATTTCCAGGAAGTGGGTACATCCGTTTTTGTAGGAAATGTCCACCAGTTCTTCCATGTTATTGATCTTGCCTACCGTCGTGATGGCAAAGCTGCCGAGGTGTGACTGAACAAGGAGCGGCTGCGGCTCATTGTCTGAGATACATCCGATTCCAAGTGTTCCCTCCAGTTCCTCCAGATCCCGGTCAAATTTGGTACGGAACGGGGAATTTTCAATATTATGGATTGAACGGTTAAAGCCGTTCTCTCCGTAAACCGCCATACCGCCTCTGCGTGTACCGAGGTGTGAGTGATAGTCAACACCAAAAAATAAGTCCATCGTACATGTGTTTTTTGAAGCAACACCAAATATTCCACCCATTTTTTGTCTCCTTACCGTGTAAAAGAATCTTTTTTGCGGTCTGGGCTGCAGCTCAGACCAGTTGAATAGTTACATTAATGCACAGAAAAATTATATACTGAATCGGAATTGGAAGTAAAGAGAAATGTTAAGAAATTTATTGCATATGGCAAAAAAGTTTTTGTTTCCTCAATCGCCCACGCCGAAATCGGTCTTTTCGTATAAGACCTCCACCGCCGGGTCGTCCAAAAGAAAAGCATACTTTTTCATAAACCAGTCGACCAGCTCCGGATCTCTCTTTACATCAGTACTGTTGTCGGTAAATACGTTGACGGTGCCCAGTGAAAAATGTTTTTTCAGCATTTCCATATCGTAGTCGATCATTTCCCTGGTCTGTCCGCGGATCCCGACCATCAGACAGGGGGAGTCAAAGTATTTTGCCACCTCTTCTGGTGAGTGAAAATCCGCGTGTTTGTTCAGGTAGTTTTCCCGAAAATCTTCATCGAATGTCTCGACGCCGATTTTGAAGGTAATGGGAACGCCCATGTAATCCCGCATCTGCTGCAGGCGTTTTCGGTACATCCAGTGGGCTTCAAAGAAAAGTCTCCGGATGTTCTTTCGGCGTACGATTGAGCGGATCAATTCCAGCGTCTCGTCCGGAAGCTCAAAACAGCTGCCGGAGTTGATTACTTCCAGAACGCCAAGTTCTCCTGTCACCCGGGAGAGTACATTTCGGTTCAATTCGACCATGGCGCTGCGATCTCGAGAGTTGTCGTCCGTGTAATCGCAGAACCGGCATTTTCCCCAGGCGCATGGAAACGCCTGCAGAAGGACGATCTCCCGGGGATTTTTGTCTGTGATCTTATTATATCGTTCCATCTTGTCTCCTTCCCGACGCGTTTGCCGCGTCATCAAGGCAGAGCTGGAAGTTTCCTTCCAAACCTGCTCTTGTCTGATACACATGCTGCGTTATCGACGCCAATTTGAAAGCTTACTTCCAATCGTCTTTTTTCTGATGGTTTCTTTCTCCTTGAAGCCTCGCAGTCAGCGGCATCTGCGGAAACATGCGATGAAACAGAGGAAGCGCTGCCAGCACTGCCGCCAGGATGATGATCCTGTCCAGATAGTCTGTAAGAAACTGGACAAGAAAAACGCTTGCAGTCAGCGGAAGACCGCCGGTATGGAAAAGCTGTACCAGCACGGAAGATCCGGACGAGGTGATCCCTCCGAATACTTCTGCAGTGATTGCCGCACTCACCAATGTGGCGGGGATACTGACCACCGCTGCAAGCGGAAAAAGTTTCCATAGGGTATTCCGTTCAAAAGGACGGATCCGCCGGAGCGTCAGCCCGCAAACCAGCCCCAGGATCATCTGAACAGGAATATAGAAAAAGGCATAAACGTCAGAGGTGCAGCCGCTGATGATCCCGCTGATCAGTCCGGGGATTATTCCGGCGGCAGGACCGAGTACCGCAGCTGTAAACATTGTACCGAAAGAATCAAGATAAACAGGCAGGCGAAACGCCAGCGCCACAGTGCCTCCCAGCAGGTTCAGAACCGCGGAAAAGGCGATGATACAGAGGGATAAGGTTTTCGTTGAAGTTTTCACAGGCTGCCCTCCATATCTGCGGAATCTGGGGCCATAAGCTGCCGGAGCGCAGGAGACAGTTTCTCTGCTGCAATACCGGTCAGGCGTTCAAAGAACATTTCCATGAACCGAAGAGGGCTGGTCCTGGTCAGAATATAACTGTTTTCGGGTACGTCCCAGAAGCCAAAAGCATCCACAACGCTCTGTCCCAGGCAGATTCCCTCTGTCTCGACTTCTGTGTGGGCGGAGAAGCCGGTACACAGTGAATGGTCGATCAGGTAGGCGGCTGCCAGCGGATCGTTGATGACACAGCCGATGATCCCTTCCTGTTTCCAGTGAAAATCTACATAGAATCGGGTGATCCTGCGGACTTTTTCTCCGATCTCCGGGTTCAGGCGGCAGAGATACTCTATGAGATTCGGCGTCAGGACGATCTTTCGCGTGACATCCAGTCCGATCATTTGAATCTGTCTGCCGGACAGCTGCGGAAGCGATGCAAACGCGTCAAAAACAGCTTTCGCTGCGTGAGGATCGCACCAGTAATTATATTCAGCGACGGGAGAGCAGTTCCCATGGCTTCGATAGCATCCGCCCATGGAATAAAATCCGTCGATGGCATCAAGACAATCCGGATGCCGTTCGATCAGACGGGCAATGTTTGTCAGAGGCCCAAGCGCCAGAATCGTGATTTTTTCTTCGGTTTCTTTTGCTTTGGCAAGAGTGTCGGCGAGAAACTGTACGGCGTCTCTGTGGGGGCGTACAGAAGTGACCGAGGGATAGAAGGTTTCTCCGAGACCGTCAGAGCCATGGGTATCTCTTGCATCCACATAGCTGCGGGTCAGCGGGGATTCTTCTCCGGTGTAGACAGGAATGTCCGGACGATCCATCCAGCTTAAAATTTTCAGCGCATTTTCCGCACCGACAGCCGTCGGGACATTTCCACAGACAACAGTGATGCCCAGAATTTCCACTTCCGGTGAGCGCAGGAGCAGCATCAGCGCCAGCGCATCATCGATTCCGGGATCACAGTCAACGATGATCTTTCTTGCATTCATTCTCCAATCTCCTTTTCTTTTTTTTGTTCCGGATTTTGCATGGCGGCAGACTCAGCGTTTCCGATGTTGTCTCTTTGTTGAGAAAAGAGAGCAGAAGAGCGGTACTGCGTGATGCTTATGCTCCGGTACGAGATACTTGGTTTTTTATCCTGGGAAGTTTACGAACCAGTCCGGGGGAATCCGGCAGAGAAAAACTTCTGCGTCTATCTTCCTACCCGATTAGATAAATGCAGAACGAGTATATCATAAAAGCAAGAAGAGATTCAATAGAAAATCGACAAAAATGATCCCTTGCTGTTACAGTTCAGCCAGATCTGTGCATTTACTGCGCAGACCGTGTGAAAACATAGTGCCTGTGGGCATCCGGCCTATCGCGAAGCGATTTTTAATGGCTGAATGCCATAACCGTTCGTTGCCTGTTACATGATAAAAAAGAGAATAGAAAAGCGGCAGAATCGCCGATGTTATTCGGGATTCTGCCGCCTGAGATTTCAAACGATCGATTTTTCTTGCGTCAGATTATTCACGACCGATGCTCTTCTTCCATTCAGACATCTTAGCACGGACATCTTTGTTGATGTTCCAGATAAAGGTGAAGCTGAGGAAAGAAATAATAGCTGCCAGGAGCGGGAAACCGACTACCATTGCTTTGATGCCGAAGATAGTGCTTGCTGCCTGCTCCAGTCCTTCTTTCTGAAGGGCCGGATCGTATCCGATTCCGGCGATCAGAAGAACTGACAGGGAGTTGGAAATCATTGTACCAATACGACGGGACAGAGAGAAGAATCCATAGATGGTTCCCTCATTACGCTTGCCGCTTAGATACTCGTTATAGTCAATGGATTCGGCGACAAGCCCCCATTGCATCTGCACAGACAATGTGATCATACCGGTTGCCAGTGCGCTCCATACCATGTAAATCCATCCGTTCAGATCGCTCAGAACGAGAACATAAAACAGAAGACCGCCAAATAGTACGATACCGATTGCCAGACAAGTGCGGATGATAGCAACGAGATCCCATTTCCTTGTCAGGAGCGGTGCGCCCAGCAGAATGATGATCATCAGTACATTGGCTACTGTGTTTGCATAAGACTGAATGTTGAAATCATGCAGTACGTCACCGTACATATATGTAGCGGCGCCCTGTCCAAGAGCCTGAACTCCACAGATACCGATAGAATGGACAACCAGCGCCAGGAAAGCACGGTTGTTTTTGAAGATGTTCAGGATATCGGAAAGCTTAAAGCTGGATTCTTTGGAGTCATCCGCAGTAGAAACAGATGTTAATTTGTTGCGTTCTACTGTAAGTGCATAGTGCAGGAATACGACAACACCGCCGAGTACACCACAGATAATACCGGCAACAGCCATACCTTCCGTATTGTCGCCGACTCTGTTCAGAACCTGTGGGATAATGAAACCTGCGATCAGACCGCCGACGGTGGAGCCCATTCCACGGGCAGACGCCAGAGTCGCACGCTCCTGATCATTGGTGGACATTGCGCCGATCAGAGATCCCATGGAGATGTTCATCATCGTGTAACCGCCCTCATAGATGATCTTGAGGATAAATACGGAAATGAGCATCGGAATACCGCCGCCCATATGTGCCGGAACAGTGAAGAATGCGATGATACCGACTACCATGATCGGTATGGAAGCAAGGATCCACGGACGGAATTTATCTTTCGTGTGATCTTTTCTCTTCGCAAAAACAATATCCAGCAGAGTACCCATCAGAGGGTCATTGATCGTATCCCACGCATTCCAGATCAACAGGATAATCGCCAGAACCGCAGCATTGATTGCAAGATGTACTTGCAGATAACGTGTCAGATATCCAGACACGAGGGTGAGGGTGATAACGCCACCACAGTCACCGCATCCATAACCGACGATATTTTTAAACGTCAGTTTTGGAATTTTCTTTGTTGTTTCTTTAGCCATTCTAATACTTTCCTCCTTATTACGGACATAACAATTTTGCCTGTGAATCTGCCGTATAACACCGCGCCGGCTGCGATGGAAAAAACTACCCCTATCGGATGGTATAGTTTAACGGTTACAAATGCAAAATTTGTATATAATCAATATAACATAGTAAAAAAATAATGTCAACAAAAGAAAAAAATTGTTAAAGTTTATAATCGAAAAAGAAAAAATTGTAAAAAAAAAGACAACATTCACAAAAAGTGTACAGGAAGGTGCGGCATTTTTTATATCGAAATTTTGTTTCATTGTCATTTATATCGAGGAGGTATTAATAAACACTTTGTTTATCAATGGAAGTCCCAATAAGAATGGAAACATTGCACGGCTGGTCGGGAAAGCTTCTCGCCGGGAAGGAATAGAACATGTTAAATCTGGTAGACTATAAGCTGGTTGTAGGGGACGACAACGATCGGCTCCGGGAGTTTTTTGTCGGTCCTTTGATTTTTCAGATAAATTTGCTATCATGAAGGGAGATAATATAAGGAAAGAAAGTGATTTGAGGTGAAGACAGCGGTCGTGACGGGCGCTTCAAGCGGACTGGGCAGAGAATATGTGCGCCGGATTGCGTCCTGTGAGAGAGAAATAGAAGAGATCTGGGTGATCGCAAGGAGAAAAGAGCGTCTGGAAGAGGTGCGCAGCAATGTGAGGGAGATCAATCAGGAACTTCATGTGTGTGTTTTGCCCATGGATCTGACGCAGGAGAAGGAACTTGACAGACTGGAAGAAAAAATGTACAGAGAGAAGCCTGAGATTCGGATTTTGATCAACGCAGCCGGATTCGGAAAGGTGGGAAATTATGCGGAGATCGGGAGAAAAGAAAGCGGCGCGATGATCGATCTGAACTGCCGGGCGGCGGTGGAGGTAACGCAAATCTGTCTTCCGTACATGGGAAAGGGCAGCCGGATCCTCCAGATCTGTTCTACCGCAGCTTTTCAACCTTTTCCGCGGCTGAATGTCTATGCCGCATCCAAGGCTTTTCTTTACCGTTACAGCAGAGCGCTCCGGATCGAACTGTCCGGAAGGGGGATTCGTGTGACGGCAGTATGCCCTTACTGGATCCGGGATACGGAGTTCATCTCCATAGCAGAGCAGGAGGACCGGTCGGGATCGATCCGGCATTTTCCGCTTGCGTCTTCCGCAGCAAGTGTGGTGAAGTGGTCGCTGGCGGACAGCAGGCTCGGGCTTCCGGTGTCCACGCCGGGGCCGGTCTGTCTGCTTCACCGGATAGCGGCAAAATTTGTTCCGTCGGAACTGATGATGGGACTGTGGGCGCTGATCCGCAGACTGTGAAAGAGCAAGGCTTTGACAGATTCCATGCCTTATAGTACAATCTATTGTAACAGTCCGGTCATCCGAACTGTTGCAATCGTCAGAAAACAAAACGGTATAAAGGTGTGAAAAATGAGAAAATTAGCTTTAAGTGATGAAATTCTGCTGAGCACAGAGAACCCTGCCCGTTATATCGGCGGAGAAGTCAATTCAGTCATGAAGGATCCAAAAGAGGTAGATATCCGGTTTGCGATGTGTTTCCCGGACGTTTATGAGATCGGAATGTCCCACCTTGGCATTCAGATCCTCTACCATATGTTTAATGAACGTCCGGATGTGTGGTGTGAACGGGTCTATTCCCCGTGGCCGGATCTGGACGCGAGGATGCGTCAGGAACAGATCCCGCTGTTTGCACTGGAATCCCAGGATCCGATCCGGAACTTTGACTTCCTGGGGATCACGATCCAGTTTGAGATGTGCTACACAAACATCCTTCAGATTCTGGAATTGTCGCAGATTCCTCTGCGCGCTGCGGAACGCACGCAGGAGGATCCCATTGTGATCGGGGGCGGTCCCTGCGTTTACAACCCGGAGCCGATCGCCGAATTTTTTGATCTGTTTTATATCGGAGAAGGAGAGACGGTCTATGACCGTCTGTTTGACGTCTATAAGGAGTATCAAGCGGCAGGGAAAACCCGCAGGGAATTCCTGGAGGCGGCCTGTCAGATCCCGGGGATTTATGTTCCGATGTTTTACGACGCTGAGTACAATGAGGACGGCACCCTGCGCTCTTTTGTTCCGAATTACGAAAAGGCGCCGGCTGTGATCGAGAAACAGGTGCTGATGGACGTCACCCATGCGCCGTACCCGACGGCTCCGGTGGTCCCGTTTATCAAGGCGACCCAGGATCGTGTGGTCCTGGAGATCCAGCGCGGTTGTATCCGCGGCTGCCGGTTCTGTCAGGCCGGAATGATCTATCGGCCGACCAGAGAACGGGATGTGGAAGAACTGAAAAAATGGGCGGACACGATGCTGAAGACCACGGGCTATGAAGAGATTTCTCTGAGTTCCCTCAGTTCCAGTGATTACAGCCAGCTGCCGGAACTGATCAATTATCTGATGGAGATTTGTCCGGACAGAGGAGTGAATATCTCCCTTCCCTCCCTTCGGATCGATGCATTTTCTCTCGACGTGATGAAGAAGGTGCAGGATATCAAAAAGAGCAGCCTGACCTTTGCTCCGGAAGCGGGAAGCCAGAGAATGCGCAATGTGATCAATAAAGGACTCACCGAGGAAGATATCCTCGAAGGCGCGGGAAAGGCTTTCGAGGGCGGATGGAATAAGGTAAAGCTGTATTTCATGCTTGGACTGCCCACGGAGACGGAGGAAGACATCAAAGGGATCGCGCATCTGTGCGAGAAGATCGCGGAGCGTTATTATGAGATCCCGAAGGATCAGAGGAACGGAAAATGCCAGATCACGGCCAGCAGTTCCTTCTTTATCCCGAAACCGTTCACACCGTTCCAGTGGGCGGCGATGAACCGGAAGGAAGAATTCCTGGAGAAAGCACGGATCGTCAAAGCCGAGGTGCGGTCGATGCTGAACCAGAAGAGTATCCGGTACAATTATCATGAGGCGGATATCTCCATGCTGGAAGGCTTCCTCGCCCGCGGCGACCGGCGCACATCAAAGGTAATGCTGCAGGCCTACCGGAATGGTGCAATGTTCGATTCCTGGACGGAGCATTTCCGCCCGGATGCGTGGGAAAAAGCATTTCAGGAGACGGGGATCGATGAAGATTTTTATACGGTGCGGGAACGTTCCGTGGACGAACTTCTCCCCTGGGATTTTATCCATGCGGGAGTGAACAAAAAGTTCCTGATCCGCGAGTGGGAGCAGGCAAAGGCGGAAACGGTGACGCCGAACTGCCGCCAGAAATGTTCCGGCTGCGGCGCAAAATGTTACGGAGGAGGTGTCTGCTTTGAAGGTTAGAATTAAGTTTGCCAAAGAGGGCATGATGAAATTTATCGGTCATCTGGACATCATGCGTTATTTTCAGAAAGCGATCCGCAGAGCAGAACTTCCGATCGCTTATTCCGGAGGTTTCAGTCCCCATATGATCCTTTCGTTCGCGGCGCCTCTCGGCGTGGGGATCACCAGTCTCGGGGAGTATTTTGATATGGAACTGACGAAAGATCTCCCGACGGAAGAGATCCGCAGCCGTCTCGATCATGAGATGGTGGAGGGGATGCGCGTTCTGTCCGCGAGAAAAGTTGCCGATGGAAAAGCGAGCAAAGCCATGTCTCTGGTAGCTGCCGCTGATTACCGGATCACGTTCCGGGAGGGATACGGCTTTTCCGACGGATGGAAAGAAAAGGTTCCTGCGTTTTTCGGACAGGAATCCATAAAGATCTGGAGAAAAACAAAACGCAGTGAAAAGGAAACAGACATCCGTCCCTGGATCTACAGACTTGAGACACGGGGCGAGGATCTCTGGATGCTGGTTTCCACAGGAAGTGTTTCCAACCTGAAACCGGAACTGGTGATGGAAGCGCTCGCGGCGTTCCTTGGCGAGGAGCTTCCGCCGTTTGCTTTCCAAGTACAGCGGGAAGAGGTGTATGCCGATGTGGGAACAGACGGAGACAGAGATCTGAAACCGCTGGAAGAACTGGGAGAAGAGATTGAATAGAGAGATTATCATTACCCGGCTGCCTGTGGGCAGCTGCCGGCCGCTGGTTTATGTCAGGATCGAAGACGGGCAGCCTG
>DXEK01000121.1 GCA_019115005.1 Candidatus Fusicatenibacter merdavium
TTATCTTTTATCTAGCGAATGTAATCAGAAAGCTGCCCGTATCCTGGATGCCGCCCGTAAATCTGCGGCCACCGGGGCAGAGCAGAAAATCAGTAACCGTTCAGCCGGCTGAACGGTCACGAAAATTCAGTAGAATCCCGCTTAATAAAAACCTAAGACTTTTCCATACATTTCCTAAGATTTTCCCTTACCCTTTCTAAAGATGTTTATCATACAATACACACAGCAACGGAGGCGTGCCGCAAACAAAATCAGGGCATGCCTCGGAAATAGGAGGAGCAGAATGAAAAAATTTCTCAAGCATGTGAACCGGGGAATCATCCTTGCGTTTCTGGCGGTGCTGTGTGTTGCAGGCTACGTCGTATTTGACAACGCCCGTTTCAAGAGCGCAAAGCCGGAGATCGAGCAGGCGGTTCAGCAGTACATGGAGGAGGTACGAAGCGTCAATCTTGCGGCGCCCGGGGAAAGAATCGCAAAGACCCGGGAACTACTGGAAAAATACTGGACGAAACCGCAGGGCAACGGTTACTACGGATATACGAAGACGGATATGCAGGATTATCTCGCATACCGGGAGAGTTACGCATCCGGCGATCCGACAGTCACGGATTACACAGATGTTCTGAAGGATGTCTCTATCAGTCAGAACGGACCGCATGGGGCGAAGGTGGTGGCACAGTATTCCGTCAGTCTGGAGATGAGCCGGGAGGATTTGATCTATCCGGTTTACGGGCTGTCCGCATGGGACGGAAGTTTTCTTTCTTCCCGGCCGGCGGATAACGGGACGGATGTTGTTCAGAGTTTTGACTATCAGGTGCAGATTTCCATGTACCAGGAAGACGGACAGTGGAAAATCGGAGATATGTATGCCTATATGTCAGAGGGAGCTTAAAGGAGACAGGAATGGAGACAATGACAGACAAAAACAGAAAAACTGGGGATTTTGCAGTGCAGACGGCAGGTATCCCGGAGGTGGATAAAAAAGAACCGGTGGTTCAGATCCGGCATGTCAGCAAATATTTCGGAAAGAGAAAAGTGGTCAGTGATCTGACGATGACGACTTATGCCGGCGAAGTGTTCGGATTTCTCGGCCCTAACGGCGCCGGAAAGACGACGACGATCAAGATGCTTGTGGGACTGATCGGCATCGATGAGGGAAGGATCGCTGTCTGTGGGCAGGATGTGACACGGAATTTTGAGAAGGCGATGGCGAATGTTGGGGCCATCGTGGAAAACCCTGAAATGTATAAATATATGACCGGCATGCAGAACCTGATGCAGTATGCCCGGATGCGAAAAGGCGTTACGAAGGAGCGGATCCGGCAGGTTGTGGAACTGGTGGGACTGTCGAAGAGAATCCATGAAAAAGTGGGAAAATATTCCCTGGGAATGCGCCAGAGACTCGGCGTCGCTCAGGCGCTGCTGCACAATCCGAAGGTGCTGATCCTCGACGAGCCGACCAATGGTCTCGATCCGGCGGGAATCCGGAATCTGCGGGATATTCTGAAAAATCTGGCACATCAGGAAGGAATCTGCGTGCTGGTGTCCAGCCATCTGATGAGTGAGATGCAGCTGATGTGTGACCGTGTCGGAATCCTGGTCAACGGAACACTGATCCAGGTGACGTCTGTGGAGGAGATGGTGGAGAGTATGCAGCAGAAGGCTCCCCGGTACCGCTATCACGTTCAGGACGCAGGAAAGGCTGCAGCGCTCCTGGAACAGGAGGAGCAGTGTACCGTGGAAGCCACGGATCCGCAGCATCTGGAGATCAGACTGCAGGGAGAAGATCCACAGAACCATCTGGGAGAGATCAACCGGAAGCTGATGCAGGCAGGAGTGATCCTGTTCACGGTGGCTCCGGTGGAGTCCCAGCGTCTGGAGGATGCGTTCATTGAACTGACAAAGGGGGATACACAAATTGTTTAAGCTGATACAGAACGAAATGATCAAGATTTTCAGTAAGGTGAGTACGTACATTATGCTCGGGATCCTTCTGGTGCTTCTCGTGGGAGTTTCCGCCCTGATGAAAATCTCCGGAACTTACAGCTACAGCGGTTATACTTATACGGAGCAGGATCTGCAGTCGGAACTGGATTATCTGAACAGCAGTAAGCCGGACGGCTATGAGGTCCAGGTGGCTGAGTATGAATACATGATGAAGAGCGGCAGAGAGTGGAACACCGATTCCTGGGAATTCGAGGCGTTGGACGAGGCATTCCAGAATTTTCAGGCTCCCTTGAGTTACCAGAGAGACGGAATGACCGATGAGGAAGCGGCGGCGTACCAGAACAATCTGGACGAAACGATCCGGGTGATCGAGAGCGGAGACTGGAATGCCTATGCACAGCTGCGGCTGGATCAGATCGCGGCAGGAACAGAAGAGGAGACGGTGAAAGAGGCGAGAAGTTTTCCCTATCGGTATATGCTCGACAATCAGATTAAGGCCGACGCCGGGGACTGGCGGGAAGACGCCGCCATGGAGGCCGGAACAGCGAAACTTCAGGTTGCCGAATTGGATCAGCAGAAGGCGCAGGGCATGTATGTCTCCGAGGAAAGTTATGAGGAGGCGCAGAACCAGGCGGCGATCTGCGAATACCGCCTGGAGCATGGGATCGAGAATTATATTGATGAGGACGGGATGACCGGGAGCGAGTACTGGAATTCCTTCCTGCAGGAATCCATGATGATCACCGTCGTGAGCGTTATTATGATCGTTCTGGCCGGCGGATGTGTGGCCAATGAGTTTGCCAACGGGACCGTCAAGTTTCTTCTGGTAAATCCTGTGACCAGGAGAAAGATCATTGTAAGCAAGTATCTGACGATGCTGCTGTTGTCTCTGCTGATGATCTTAGGTGTTTACGTTTTGGCTGCGCTGATCAATCTCCCGTTTTTCGGAGCCGATTTCGGAGTGCCTTACCTGACGGCGGCCAACGGAGAAGTCACAGCGGGAAGCGGATACCTGTACGCGCTGAAGGATTACCTGCTGGAAGGCGTCAGCCTTGTTGCCATGACTACGATGGCGTTTATGATCTCTTCCATGATGCGCAACTCTGCGCTTGCCATCGGGATCGGTGTGACGGCGCTGTTGGGCGGAAGTATGGTGGTTGCGATGCTGGCGCAGCTTGGATGTGACTGGGGAAGATATTTTCTCTTCGCCAACATGAATCTCTCCCAGGCGGCGTCCGGAAATACCGTATTCCCTAACCAGTCGCTGGGATTCTCTCTCGGAGTGCTGGCAGTGCATATGGTGATCTTCCTGATCACTGCCTATGACGGTTTTACACGCAGGGAAGTATGAGAAAACGGCATCGATAGGGGCTGCCGTAACAGTTCAGACAGCTGAACTGTAACCGGCTGGCGTATTTTCCATAGAAAATACTGGTATATTGTATGGGTTTCTGATAGAATAGAATACAGACACTTTTCTTTCGGGACATCGGTCGGGAAGAACTGCGGCGGTGTGCAGTTTTTCCCGGCTGGTGTCCTGATTTGTCCTGACGTGATCTTTGCCGGAGTTTTGATAACGTGGGCCGGGGAAAAGAGTTTTCAGTCGTGAAAGGAAAGGTGAAAAGAGTTTGTGAGACGAGAGACTATGCAGGAAAAACAGAGAGAAAAGAAAAACGGAACGTTTCGCCCGGTTCCGGGTCTGAGCCGGGAGGACGAGGAACAGCAGCTGAAGGAGATCATCGGGATCGCAAAGGACAACCTGGCCAGGACGGAAACCTATGTCAGGGAACTGAACGAGGAGTATCATGACCTGGTGGAGACGTACGGTCCGAAGGACAAGGAAGCGCTGGCGATGCTCCACAATACTCAGGCGCAGATGCGGGAACGGCAGAGAGATCTGATCCGGTGCAGGAAGGCGAGAAAAACGCCGTATTTCGGGCGGATCGATTTCAGGGATTCCGGTCTGTCCCGGGAGGAATCCTATTATGTAGGGAGAGTAGGGATTTCCGACGAATCCTCTGAGCCTGTCGTGATAGACTGGCGGGCGCCGCTGGCGTCGGTGTACTATGAAAACAATACGGGGAGATGCACTTATACGGTAAAGGGAGAGGGAACGTTTGCAGTCGATCTGGACCGGAAGCGGACGTATGAGATCGCAAATGATCAGCTGAAGGACTTCTTTGATTCCGATGTGGTCGCCAACGATGAACTTCTCACCAAATACCTGGCGAGAAACAAGACGGCGGTACTCGGAGAGATTATCGCCACGATCCAGGAGGAACAGAATGCGATCATCCGCAGAACACCGAAGCGGAATCTGATCGTCCAGGGAGTGGCGGGGTCGGGAAAGACGACAGTGGCCATGCACCGCATCTCCTATATTCTGTATAATTATGAGGAAGAATTTCAGCCGCAGGATTTCTATATTATCGGGAGCAACCGGATCCTGCTGAATTATATCACCAGCGTCCTTCCGGATCTGGATGTGTACGGGGTGTCTCAGATGACGATGGAGCAGCTGTTTGTCCGGCTTCTCTACGAGGACTGGGATCCGAGATTTCACAGGATCCGGTCGATAGACAAAAAAGACGAGGCCGCATGCCGGAAAGGCAGTTATCAGTGGTTTCATGATCTGGAACGGTTCTGCCGGGAATACGAGAGAGCCGCCGTTTCCTGGGAGGAGATTCGCATAGAGAAAAACGGCGTTCTTCTGATGGACGAGGCGGCGATCACCGGATATCTGGATGAGAATCCGAAGGTTTCCATGCAGGGGAAGATCAATATGCTCAACGAGATCCTCCGGTCGAAGCTGGAAAATGAGATTTCCGGAAAATATGTCTCCTACACGCCGGAAGAGAAAAAGGAACTTCAGCGTCTTTACCGCTGGCATTTTGGAAAAGATGTGTGGAAGGGATCCATCTTCCAGGTTTACCGGGAATTTCTCGCCTCCCAGGAGGAAAAGGGAAAACCGGTCCCGTATACGGAAAATGAATTTGATCTCTATGATCTGGCGGCGCTTGCCTATCTGTACAAGCGGATCAAGGAGACGGACGGGATCCGGGAGGCGAGCCATGTGATCATCGACGAAGCCCAGGATTTCGGGATGATGGCGTACGGTTCGCTGGAATACTGTCTCAGGGGCTGCACGTACACGATCATGGGCGACGTGTCCCAGAATATTCACTATGGCTACGGACTGAACGACTGGGAAGACCTGAGAAAGCTGATGCTCTCCACGAATCCCGGTGGATTTGGTCTGCTGAAAAAAAGTTATCGGAATACGGTGGAGATTTCCAACTTCGCGACAGAGATCCTGCGGCACGGGAATTTTGCTGTCTATCCGGTGGAGCCGATCCAGCGCCACGGGAGCCAGGTACAGGTGACAGAATGTGAAAATGAGGAAGAGATGCTCGCCGAGACGGAACAGAATATCCGGAATTGGCTGCAGGAGGGCCGCGAGACGATCGCGGTCATCTGCCGGGACGAGGAGGAAGCGGCGATGGTGAGCGCACGCCTGGGAGAGAAACTTCCTCTGGCCGACAGCAACCTAGAAACCGCGAATTTCACCGAAGGGATCATGGTGCTCCCGGTGGAGTACACCAAGGGACTTGAGTTCGACGGAGTCCTGCTCTACCACCCTTCCGCGGAACATTATCCGGCGGAGGACCGGTATGTAAAACTTCTGTATGTGGCGGCGACCCGCGCCCTCCACGAGCTGACGGTCGTCCATCAGGGGGATCTCACCGATCTGATTGCGAAGCCGGTCTCTGGGAAAAAACAGATGCAGCTGCTGGAACAGGAGAGAGAAGTAAAAAAATCCGTCCAACAGGGCAAAGCGGTAAGGGCAGCCGGACAGCCGAAAACACCAAACACTGTCGGGAAAAACATCGTGCAGCCGGGCGAAACGGAAACGATTCCCGGACGTCCGGGAATGCCGGGCGCCGCGGAAAAGCCTGCGGCGCAGCCGGGCAAAAGCGAAAAGCTTCCAGGGTATCCGGGAATGCCGGGTACCGCAGAAAAGCCCGCCGCGCAGCCGGTAATGAAGAAGCTTGCCGGACAGCCGAAAACGCAGAACACAGCGGGGAAAAGCACCGGACAGGTGAATCTGTCCTCCCACCGCTTCGGAGAGTTTCCCGACGAGAGTATTCTGCGCCCCAAGGGGCACAGCCGCATCGACTGCTCCGTCCGGATCATCAAAAAAAGCAGGACACACCTTGACCTGATCAGCCGTTACGGGACGCTGAGACTGACGCCCCTGGAACCGGAAATCATCCGCGTACAGTTTCTGAAAGGGACCATGGACACCTTCCGTCCCGGATACTGGAATTACAGACCGGACGTTCCGGTGTCATGGACCGCCAAAGCGGGAAAAACACTGGTGGAGGCCGCGACAGAAAAGCTGAAGATCCGGATCGACAAAAGGACGGGAGCGCTTCAGTTTTACGATGCGAATGGAAAACTTCTCTTGTCGGAAAAGGCGGATCTCCCGCGCCAGATCGAGACCGGAGCCCGTCCGGATACGTGGACGTATTTTGACTGGGCAAAAAATGAAAAACTGTCCGCCAAAGGGAACCTGGCAGACGATCTGGAGCGTATGAATCAGAAAGCGAGGTATATCAGTTTCGGCGGGAGAAATCTGAAGATGCCGCTGCTGCTGTCCGACAATGGATACGGCATCGGTGTCGCCGCGGAACGAAACGTTATCTGCTGTACAGTGCCAACTTACGGAAAGTACGTATACACGGACGGAGCCGATCAGATTGATTACTACTTTATGTATGGCGGTGATTACAAAAACACACTGGAACTGTATAAAAAAGTAAACATGTGATATCAGACAGAGAGAGTCCGGAGGTACAGCGAGCTGACGGAATTGTTGCAGTCCGGGAAGAGACGGCGTGTGTGCGGCGGGCGTTTTTGCAGCCGCCGGCCACGCGCGTTCTCTTCCCGGACTTTTTTGTCCACAGGATCACGTTGTGATAAAGGTAGAATATCCTGCTCTGCGCAGATTCCTCTCCATGGTGATCGCATTTCCCAGCTGCCGGTAAGCCCCCACCTGTACCTTGTAATAGCCGTCTTCGTTCAGAATAAAGGCGGGATATCCTTTTTCCTGGAGTTCATAAAGCATATTGTCGGCATTCTGACGCACCCGGTAAAGCCCCACCTGGACCCGGTAGAGTGTTTCCGGCATATCCGTCGGATCCTGCCCCGGCCTGGAGGAATCCGGGACAGTCCCGTTCATGCCTGGAGCGCCCGGGACGGTTCCGTTCATACCTGGAGCGCCCGGAGTCATTCCGTTCATGCCTGGAGTGCCCGGAACGCCGGAAGCAGTTCCGTTCATACTGGAGTCCCACGAGGGCATATGCGAGGAACCGGGCGCTCCGGAAATCGTTTCATCCATCGCCGGAGGAGCCGCCGCGATCCCCAGCGTGGAAGCCACCGCGTCTGCGATCGCCTGAGCCATTTCGTCTTGCGTCTGGTCAAACAGCGCATTGTCTCCGTCATTGTTCAGAAATCCGGCTTCGATGAGAATCGCCGGCATTTTTGTGCGGCGGAGCACCACAAGCCCCGGGCGTTCCTTCACCCCGAGATTTTTAAAACCCAGATCCGCCAGCGCCTGATCGACCGCTTCCGCCATTTCCAGTTTGACGCCGGATTTGTCATAGACAAGTGTTTCCACTCCTTCATACTGATTGGGATCTTCGGAAGAATTCCGGTGAATGGAAATGAAAAAGTCCGCATCCGCATTGTTGGCGATCTGTGCTTTCTCAAACGGAGTCTGATAGACGTCCGTAGTTCTTGTGAAAAGTACATCGATCCCGTAATCTTTTAAAAGTTCGCCGACTTTCCGTGCGAGCGAGAGAGTATCGTCTTTTTCCTGACGCCCGTCATAGACAGCGCCCGGATCTGCGCCGCCATGAGCCGCATCCACAACAATTTTATAAGCCATACAAAACTCCCTGTGTACTACCTTTCCCTTCAATATATGCATTCTTTCCGGAATCTGCCACATCCGATGTTCCCGCGGGACGGGAGGAACCGGCACTACTTTAGTTACAGTTCCGCCAGCTGAATGGTTACCTACTTTACAGAATTTTTAGTGTTATTTCATTGTTACTGTGCAATATCTGTGTTAAAATTGTTCCAGAATGAAATCACCTTCGCAAAAAAGCAGCCGAAGGAGATCCAGAGCCGGGTATGCGGCAGATCTGAAAGGATGAAAAAGATTCAGACAATTCCGGAACGGAGACAGCCCGGATTTTACAGGATGGAGTGACAAGACCATGAAAATTACGGTATTTGGAGCAGAGAGGGAGATCGGACAAAAGGTGATCAGCTATGCCCTGAGCCAGGGCGCGTTTGTGACTGCCTGTATCTGCGACGCGGGAATTTTATGGCCCAGAAAGAACCT
Source organism: Candidatus Fusicatenibacter merdavium (assembly GCA_019115005.1). Lineage (GTDB taxonomy): Bacteria > Bacillota > Clostridia > Lachnospirales > Lachnospiraceae > Fusicatenibacter > Fusicatenibacter merdavium. Next base: position 8,360 of record DXEK01000121.1, read on the forward strand.
GACGGTGATCGAGGGAGCGGTGACCTGCAAGGAAAAAGTGATGGAGGCCATGCTCGACGCGGACATTATCATCAGTGCGCTGACAGATGAATGTCTGAAGAAAAAAGGAGGCGATACACCGGTGGCGGATGCCAATGCGACGATCATCTCTGCGATGGAACAGTTGGGAAAGACCCGGCTGGTGGTGCTGGGGAGTATCTGTATCCATGCGTTTGGCGATCAGCAGGGACTGCTGCAGCGTCTGCATCCCAAAATCGCTGCGTTTCTCTATGCGCAGCGCATCCGGGATATTGTCAAGACCGGCCAGATTGTGATGCATTCGCATCTGAACTGGACGCTTGTGCGTGTGGTGAATTTTCAGACAAAGGACAATGGAAAGGGCTACGGAGTTTCTCTGGACGGCAGCAGAAGCGGTCTTTGGGTGTCCACAAACAATGTGGCGCATTTCCTGTACGATGCGGCGGTAGATTCGGAACGCTTTAACAGAAAAATGCCGATCGTGTACAATAAAAATTGAAAGGAAAAGGAAAGAGAAAACCGAGGGGGAACAAATGAAAACTTTAAACATTTTAAAAGAGTACCTTGCGCTTACACTGGCTACCTGTGTGATGAATATAGGAATTTATGTGTTCAAATTCCCGAACAATTTTTCGTTTGGAGGCGTCAGCGGTATGGCGGTTGTACTGAGCAAAGCTTTTGGCATCAGCGCCAGCGGATGCAACCTGGTGATCAACATGTTTCTGATTCTGCTGGGATTCATCTTTCTGGGAAGAAAATTCGGGATCAAGACAGTCTATGTCAGTATTTTGTCGTCCGTAGGTCTGTCGCTGATGGAACGTTTTCTCCCGATGAGCGGCCCTCTGACGAACCAGCCGATGCTGGAACTGATCTTTGCGATCCTTCTGCCCGCGTTTGCATCTGCGGTGCTGTTCAATATGGACGCGTCCGGCGGCGGTACGGATATCCTGGCGATGATCCTCAGAAAATACAGCAGTGTGGACATCGGAGTCGGTCTGTTCGTGGTGGATCTGGCGGTGACTGTGTCTGCGTTTTTCGTGTTCGGCGTGGAGACCGGGCTTTATTCCTGCTGCGGTCTGATGGCGAAATCTCTGGTCATCGACGGTGTGATCGAGAATATCAATCTGTGTAAGTTCTTTACGATCATTACGGATACGCCGGAAGTGATCTGTGATTATATCCAGGTGGAACTGAACCGGTCGGCGACGATCACTTCCGCGGAAGGCGCTTATACAGGAAAGCAGAAATATGTTGTGCTGACAGTTGTCAATCGCCATCAGGCGGTGATGCTGCGGAATTTCATCAAAAAAGAATGTCCCAAGAGCTTTCTGATGATCACAAACAGCAGCGAGATCATCGGAAAAGGTTTCCGGGGATTTAATTCGTGAAAACAGGGAATACTTACGAAAATGTGAGAGGAGAGAATGATGAATATTTTTGTCGGCCTTATGATCCCGTTCATCGGCACAACGCTGGGTTCCGCCATGGTGTTTTTCATGAAGAAAAATCTGAAAGCCAGTGTACAGAAGATGCTTTC
>DXEK01000122.1 GCA_019115005.1 Candidatus Fusicatenibacter merdavium
TTCGTCTTTTCCGACGCCGCAGATCGGACATACCCAGTCGTCCGGAAGATCCTCAAAGGCTGTTCCCGGAGCAATTCCGTTATCCGGATCACCGATCTCCGGATCGTATACATATCCACATGGTTCGCAAACGTATTTCTTCATTTTTTCCATTCCTTTCTTCGATTCATTTTTCAGTCTTCGTTCTGTTCAACTGCCGCCTTCATTATAGCAGATACGCCTGAAGATTACAATAATAGGGAAAGCAAGAATCTTCATGCCCGGTTACTCAGACCTCCCTGACAGTTTCCGCAGTTTTTCTTTTACCGTCGGATACTGGTCCAGATCCGTGTGGGGCAACGCCTCGGCGGCAACCATCAGATGCAGAAAGTCATCAACGGCGCCGAATTGTATATACTCCATCTTGCCGAGGATTTCTTCCATCCGCTGGCCTGTCCGGCGGTGGAGAAGCCAGTACATGGCTCCCTCCAGGGAAGCATTGCCCTCGCTGACGATCCGGTCGCGGTCGATGTCCGGATACAGACCGACCGCGACGGCAGATTCTTTGTCCAGATAGGTTCCGAAAGCTCCGGCCACATGGAAATGGCCGACATCGTCCATCGTCAGACCGATCTGCCGCATCAGGTACTCCACCATCGTATGGGCGGCCGCTTTTGTCTTGATAAATTCTGTAATGTCACTCTGATAGAACCACAGATCCGGCGCATATTCCACGGCCCATTCCTGTTCCGGCTCCCGCCACTGGATTTTTTCTGATATTTCAGGGAGAAATTTCCCCCGGATATCTACCCAGCCGTGAAGAAAGAGTTCCGCCAGCAGGTCTACAATCCCGGAACCGCAGATCCCTCTGGGCGTTCCGCCGCCGATGACCGTCAGGTGAAACACGCCATCCCTGAGCTTTACATAAGAAACCGCGCCCTGCTCCGCTCGCATTCCCGTCTTCACGACGCCGCCCTCCAGCGCCGGACCGGCGGCGCCTGCCCCACAGAGCAGAAAATCCTGATTGCCGATGACCAGTTCACCGTTTGTCCCGATATCCAGAAACACGCCGATCTCTTCCTGCCTGTCCAGACCGGAGGCGAGGACTCCGCTGACAATATCTCCGCCCAGATAATTTGCCCGTGCCGGGCTGCTGTACACCATCCCGCAGACAGGCAGACCGAGCGCACCGCCGTCATACGCCGGAAAGTGTGTCGTCCGAAGCGCGTATGGCGATGCAAACACGCAGAAAGGATCCAGCCCGTAAAAAAAGTGCATCATCGCCGCATTACCCGCGACAGTCATACATATACACGACTCCGGCCCGATTCCTGTCGCCCGGCGCAGCGCTTCCATCGCTTCCAGGAAGCTGTCCCTTGCGGCTGCCGTCAGCTCCTGCAGATGTTCCGGGTGATCTTTGCAGTAAAAGATCCTGGTGAGGATGTCCGCTCCATAGGCGATCTGACGATTGTTGACGCTGACCTGCCCCAGACTTCGGCCGCTCTCACAGTCGACCAGACGCATCACCACGGTCGTACTCCCAAGATCCGCACAGTATCCATAATGGTGGTTCGCGGTATTTCCCGGTTCCAGCCGGACAGCTCTCCATCCCTGCTCAGAGTATGCCAGAGATACCGTAATCTTCCATCCGCTGTCCTCACAGCAGGGATACAGCGCCTGCAGGACCGCCAATGAAGGAAGCACCTGCCCGAACTTTTCCCTCAGCGCATCCTGGATCCGATCCCAGGAGGAACGGCTGTCCTCCTCCGTCGGTTCTTCCAGTTCCAGATAAATTTTATGACTCAGTCCTTCCATTGCCGCCTTCTCCTTTTCATACATTTCTACCCGTGATCTCAGGGAAAAAAGCATTTTCCCCCGATCATACCACGGTTCGCTCCGCATTTCGTGCCTCCGCGATCCTGTGAACACCTTGTTTTCATATCATACCACATTTTTCTTTCAATGACATTCCCGACGAAAATCAGTGAATGCAGAGCAGCCGTCCGGCTATCCTTCAGCCTGCAAAGGATAGCTGCCGTTCAGCCTGCTGAACGATCACGCACGAAAAGTTACAGTTCAGCTGGCTGAACTGTAACACCACGAAAACAACAAGCTTGCCTTCACTCTTGCAATTCCATAATACCTGTCATATAATCAGGGCAAATGCGCTTTTCAGACGCATCGCACGATCAGTTCACAGCATCGCGCAAAAAGTCAAAATCAGGCGGATAAGTTTTCCGCCGGGAGAGGGAGGATTTATGAGTATCCGCAGCAATTATAATCACACTCTGTATGCCTGTTACATCGGATATATCACGCAGGCCATTGTCAACAACTTTGTCCCGCTGCTGTTTCTGACCTTTCAGAACACTTACGGGATTCCCCTTTCACAGATCACGCTGCTGATCACTGTGAATTTCGTCGTTCAGCTTCTGACTGACATCGCCGCCACAAAATTTGTAGACCGGATCGGATACCGGGCATCGGCTCTGACTGCACATGTTTTTGCGGCGGTGGGACTGATCGGAATCGGCGTTCTTCCTGAACTTCTGCCTTCACCGTTCGCCGGACTTCTGATCTCCGTAGCCTTTTATGCGGTCGGCGGCGGACTGATCGAAGTGATCGTCAGTCCCATCGTCGAGGCATGCCCGACTTCCCGCAAGGCCGCAGCTATGAGCCTGCTCCATTCCTTCTACTGCTGGGGCTCCGTGTTTGTTGTACTTCTGTCCACCGTCTTTTTCGCTGCTGCGGGGATCCAGTACTGGAAGATCATGGCTTTTCTCTGGGCAATCGTTCCCATCGCGAACACTTTTTATTTCTCCCAGGTTCCCATCGCGGCGCTTGTGGAGGAAGGGGAAGGTATGAGAATCCGCCAGCTGCTGGGCATGAAGCTTTTCTGGATCTTCGGCCTGCTGATGTTGTGCTCAGGCGCTTCAGAGCTGGCCATGAGCCAATGGGCTTCTGCCTTTGCGGAGAGTGGCCTGAAGGTTTCCAAGACCGTCGGCGACCTGACAGGCCCCTGCCTGTTTGCCGTTCTTATGGGAAGTTCCCGCGTATTCTATGCAAAATTCAGCGAAAAAATACGGCTGTCAAAATTCATGGCTGCCAGCGGAATTCTCTGTGTGTGCAGTTATCTGCTGGCTGTGTTTGCCCCGGTTCCGGTCCTGGGACTGCTGGGCTGTGCTCTCTGCGGACTCTCCGTCGGCATCATGTGGCCCGGAACCTTCAGCCTGGCTGCCGCAGCATGTCCGAAAGGCGGAACTGCCATGTTCGCTCTGTTTGCCCTGGCGGGAGATCTTGGATGTACGACAGGTCCTTCGCTGGTGGGATTTGTCTCCGGGAAATTTAACGGAGCTCTGCAGACCGGACTGGCCGCAGCTATCGTCTTCCCGTTCCTGTTTCTTCTCGGACTGGCGCTGCTGAAGCGAAATAAAGATCATACAGCCGAACTCTGACGGCAAATAGTTACAGTTCAGCCAGGTCTGCGCATTCACTGCGCGGAGTATAGAAAAAGCTTCCGGCAGAAAAAACGCCGCAGCGTCCAAAGTTTCCAAAAAACAATGGACGCCGCGGCTGTCTTTTATGCCGTAACGATCATCACTCTCTGACGCCAGCTGAGCGCAAACGGAATATGCGCCAGTTCCAGACTTGCGCAGAGCTTATCCGCGCAGGTCACAACCCAGGCTTCCTTGCACTTGGGCATCGGTCCCAGCGGAAACATGTGTGTCAGGATAATACTGCGCACTTTCTCATCAATCCCAAACTGTTCTTCACTGGTCCAGGCCGCCGCTTTCGGATGATAAAACGCCTGGTGCAGTTCCCCTTCCGGCAGCTCATCCTTAAAATCATAGACGCAGAAATCGTGAAGCATTCCCGCAACTGCGGCCAGCTTCTCATCACAGTCCATATTTTTCGCCATCTTCCATGCGATATAGGACACGTTGATGCTGTGCTCCAACCGCGAGGTCTTTCGGTGCTGTAAATATCTTCCCAGCTTCAGAAATTCCTTGTTTCTCAGAATCGGCCCCACGATCTCCAGAAACTCCGGATCGATCTCCTCCGACACTAACAACTCCATCGGTACCACCTCCTGTTATCCCCGCACATACTGCACGGCTGTCCTTATAACTGTTCCGTCCGCCAGACGGCCCGCCATACATAAGATCCGCCGGCCGTGGTTTCTTCTTTTATTATGAATCTATTCACAGGACATGTCAAGAGTTCCCAAATGTCAAAAAATTCCGTTCGTGACCGTTCGGAAAGCTGAACGGTTACCGCATCCGGCCATTGAAAATCCCTTCACGACAAGTCAGATGCCTACAGGCACTCTGTTATGGCTGTACCTTTATCTCAAACCGGCTGACTTCCACATCCTCCAGTTCCGCAAACATTGCCAGGTACGTTCCGGTAAAAGTCATCGTGTGGGTTCCCTCTGTGCAAAGGCCGGCGGCCAGTCCGGTTCCGAGCCTGCAGTAGGTTTCTCCGTCTGTGCTGTACAGGAAGGTATATGTCTCCCGATCCGTCACGATCCGGAGCCACAGGTTTTCTCCCTCCGACAGCTCCGTCTCTGTCTGTTCCGTGACGGCAAAAATATCATGTACATGCTTTGCCAGACAGATCTTCCATTTATTCAGCTGCCTCGTCAGATAAATTTCATAGTGATAGTCATTGTTATAATAAGCAGTCAGACCGACACGCATTCCCTGCGTCTGTCCCACCGGGCGCAGCTTCAGCGTCGTCATGGTATCGAAATCCTTCTGACGGACACCGAGCCAGGTAGGAGAATCCTGGTCGTTCAGTGTGATCTCTGTTCCTTTCAGAACAAGTTTCTTTTCTCCGGGCATCCGCACATAATTTTCCATTTTCGGATTGCGAAGAAAGTTATAATGGACAGAAAACCTGTCCCCGGAAAAATCTTCCCGGAAATCTCTGCACACCGGCTCTACTTTTCCCGGAAGCGGACCTTCCATCTCTAGATCGATCAAACCATGATCCCCGACCACTGGCCAGCCGTCAGCGTCCCAGACAACCGGAGACAGGAACGTTTCCCTTCCGAGATTGTGCATCATCACCCGATTGTTTTTACCGCCGCATGGCCGGGTCGCCAGGCAGACCAGCCACCAGTTTCCGTTGGCGTCTTCCAGCAGATCCGCATGACCGGTACAATAAATCTGCTCCCTCAGATCTTCTTTGTGAGAAAGAATCGGATTGTGCGGACAGGACTCATAAGGGCCATAGGGATTTTCCGCGCGCTGCATCGTCTCCATATGTCCATATTCCGTGCCACCCTCCGCCAGCATCAGATAATATTTTCCATTGATCTTATACAGATGCGGTCCCTCGGGATAACGCCCGCCGCATCCATAACTGAGAATTCTGCTCTCCGTAAACTTCTCACCGGTAAATGGATCCAGTTCGCTGATCAGAATACAGGAACGTCCCTTCTCATCGGCGCCCGCCGTTGTATAATATACTTTTCCATCGTCGTCAAACAAAAGCGACGGGTCTATGCCTCCCTGATCGACCCATACAGGGGCCGACCAGCCCTTATCCGGCTCCCGGCTGTGAATGATGAAATTTCCGCCGCTGCTGACATTGGTGGTCGTCATAAAAAACCAGCCGTCATGATAGCGCAGCGTTGGCGCAAAAATTCCTCCGGACACCCGGCATTTTTCCAGCGGAAGCTGCTGTTCCGTCGTCAGGCAATGTCCCAGAAGTTCCCAGTTGACCAGATTTTTACTATGGTAAACCGGTACTCCGGGAAAGTACTCAAACGATGAATTGACAATATAATAATCGTCCCCTACGCGGCAGATGGACGGATCCGGATTGTAACCGGAAATGATCGGATTATGATATAACTGATTCTGCATATTCTTCTGTCACACTCCTTCGCTTTTTATGTAAGATAAACGTCACAGTTCAGCCAGGTCTGCGCATTTACTGCGCAGACCGTATGAAAACATAGCGCCTGTGCTGATCTGCATAAACGGCTGCTCCGAATTATCTGAGCAGAAAACTCTTTTTGCTTTCCGTCGCGCTGCTCTCGCCGATCATCACCTCAAAAACGCCCGGCTCGCTGTCCCAGGTACCGTCGGCTGTGTAAAACCGGAGCATTTCTTCACGGATCTCAAAGGCAACCTCTGTCTCCTCGCCCGGCTCCAGCGTGATCCGCTGATACCCCTTCATCTGTTTTACCGGGCGCACCACACTCGCCGCCACATCGTGGAGATAAAGCTGGATCACATCTGTTCCCGGTCTGTCACCGGTATTGCGGACAGTTACTTTTGCTGTCACACTTTCCCCGCGGGTCATTTCTTCCCGGTCAAGATCCACCTCTGATACAGAAAACGTCGTGTAACCCATTCCATAGCCGAAAGGATACAGCGGCTGGTTCGGAATGTCCAGATACTTGGACAGGAATCTGTTTTCGTCCGGTGCATGGTACGGTCTCCCCGTCGGGAATTCATCATAATGAACCGGCACCTGTCCGACACAATACGGAAAGCTCATCGGCAGCCTCCCAGAAGGCTCGCTTGCACCGGTCAGCGTTCGGATCAACGCCGGTCCGCCTTCTGTTCCCGGCATCCAGGCTTCCAGAATTGCCTTCGCATTTTCATTGACCACGCGGAGATCCAGCGGTCTTCCATTAAACAGAACCACAGCCGTATCAGGATTGATCGCAGTGATCTCTCTCAGAAGCTTCTGCTGGATCTGGGGAAGTTCCAAGATACCGCGGCTGGTCGCCTCACCGGTCTGGAGAAAATGCTCTCCCAGAAACAGAACGACCTTGTCTGCCTCCCTCGCCGCGTCACAGGCTGCTTTCCACATCGCATCCTGATCCTCGTCCTCATTTTCCTCACAGGAACCAAAGCCTACCAGCTTTGTCCCGGGATCAAGCACCGGGCAGCCCTTCGCAAAAATAAATTCCCATTCCGGCGCCAGTTTCCGGGCCGCCTCTTCCACCGTCACAGTGTCTTCCGCGTCTCCCAGGAAAGACCAGCCGCCCAGAAGCTGTTTCCGGCTGACATACGGACCGATCAGCGCAACTTTTTCTCCTTTTTTCAGAGGAAGGAAAGCACCGTCGTTTTTCAGCAGTACAAAGGATCGTTCCGCCGCTTCGCGTGCCAGCGCGCGATGTTCTTCACAAAGAATCACCGTCTTTTCCTTCTCCGGATCGGCTCCCTTGAACGGATTCTCAAAAAGTCCAAGCTTGTTCTTCAGTTCCAGGATCCGCATCACTGCCTCATCCAGCAGGTCCTCGCTGACCTTTCCCCCGCGGATCAGCTGCTCCAGCTTTTCCGGATAGACACCGGACATCATATCGATATCTACACCGGCTTCCAGTGCCCGCCGCGCTGCATCCGCACGGTCGCTGGACAGTCCGTGGGCGACCGTCTCCCCGATCGCACCGAAATCGCTGATCAGAACACCGTCAAAGCCCATCTCATCGCGGAGGATCTCCCGCATCAGTTTTTTGTTGACCGTCGCCGGGATGTCGTTGACGGTATTAAAGGAAGTCATCACCAGCGCCACACCGGCGTCGACCGCCGCCTGGTACGCCGGAAGATAATATTCCCGGAAGGTCCGCTCCGTCAGCTGGACGGTGTTGTAGTCCCTTCCCGCGTCCGGAGCGCCGTAACCGGCAAAATGCTTGACACAGGCGCCCAGCGTCTCCTCTCCGGCCAGGTCTTCGCCCTGATACCCTCCGGTCATCGCTTTTGCAAACTGACCGTTCAGGTATACATCCTCCCCTGTGGACTCCATCACCCGTCCCCAACGGGCATCCCGCACCAGATCTGTCATCGGCGAAAACGTAACGTGCAGCCCGGCAGCCGCAGCTTCCCTCGCCGCCATCTGCGCACATTTCCCGGAGAGTTCCGGCAGAAACGACGCGCCCTGCGCCAGGGGGATCGGATAGACGGTCCGATATCCGTTGATGACATCCAACATGAAGATCAGCGGAATATGATGCGGATGATGTTCCATATACTCCTTCTGAATTTTACAGATCTTTTCTGCTCCGAATACGCCGAGCACCGTTCCGGCCAGCAAGACGTCTTCCTGTGTCACGCCCATCTCCTGCATTGGCCCCATCGCAGCCGAATCCTCTGCCAACAACTGGCCGGAAATCTGAAAGACCTGTCCAATCTTTTCTCTCAGGGTCATGTCGTGAAGTAATGTTTCCAGTTTTTTGTGGTCCATTGCTACCTCCTCTGCTTTTTGTTCATAGAATGTCGGGATCAAAAAGTATATTTTCATTGCCAGACCCACGGATCGTACCTTGGGTCGGATTTTTACGATCGAATATCCTCCACACAGAAACGAAATCTCAGAACCGAAGGCTCACACCCCAAGACTTTATGGTAACGTTCATCACCATTCAAAACTCTTTCCCGGCGCCACCTGCCATTTTCAAAAGTACCTTCTTCCATTGTCAGAACAGTAAGATGTTTTCCCGGAACATTTCCATGAGGCGTAAGACGGATCTCCGTATTACACCCTGCAAGAAAAAATGAATTCTCACTGTCCTCAATGACTATTCCGGCGCAGCCTGGTTCAGCAGACGAATGTCTCAGGTAAGTCAGTTCCAGATCACAGTTGGACAGCCGCAGGATCGTTCCCTTCTCATGTTCATTTTTCTGAAGATATCCTTGCAGCGCCTTTGTACCCCGGTACTGAAAATATAATTCTTTCATACTGTCCAGCAATTTGTAGGAACGTGCCAGGTATGGACCGGTTCCATTATAGACAAACGCCAGTTCATCGATCTGCAGTTGTTCCAGCAGTTCTCGGTCTGCCCGGACTTGCTGCCCCAGCTCCTTTTCCGGACTAAAATCTTCAATACCAAAAGGAGAGAAACCGATCGTATGGTACACTGCAAATGCCGGAAACACATTGGACGCACTTACCGCATCTCTGCGCGCTTCAGGGATCAGAAGCGGCGCCCCTTCCAAGGTATATTCCCGGCACACAGCGTCAAAATCCGAAAGATAAATATCCGGTGCAAAAATATCAATACTTTTTGCCGCAGCCTTCCATATCGGAAGATTCCGGGCGATCGGACCGCCGCTGGGATAATTACCAGGACGGTCGGGAAATTGATTCAGCCATGCATTGACATACATAGGAAGCGGATACTCCTCTTTACCTGCTGATGCGATCATCTCCACCGCGCATGCGTAATGCCAGGCCATAAACATTTCCGGAGCTCTATCCTTATACAACTGTTCCCAGGTAATCTCCTCATTTTCCTCTAAACCAAGAGATTTTATCAACGCCTGCGGCGCCGGTTTTCGAAACTCATGTTCTGCGAGATCAGAATAATCTCTGTCCCCGCCGAGAAAACCGATCTCGTTCTCCACCTGTACCATCAGCACGGTCCGCTGTTCACTGTCTTTCTCTTTCAGAAAATTTAAAAACTTCCGAAATGCCTTCTGATCTGCCTGAACCGCCGACAGGCAAAGCGGCGTTATCGTATCAGAAAGAAGACCGCCCGGATAGCAGGCACGCACAAAACGTCTGGTGTCTTTTTTTACCCATTCCGGAACGTAAGTACTTTCTCCATTCTTCCACAGTCCAAACCAGAGAAAGACAAGCCTGATCTTCTCCTCACGCGCCTGCTCCAGGAGTCCTTCCGGTATAGAAAAATCAAAGCTGCCCTCTTCCGGTTCTACAGTCTCCCAGGCAACCGGTACAAACAACGTATTCAGGTGTAGTCCTCTGAGTTCCGGCCAAACCTTCTCCTTCATATACCCGAGGCTGGAAGAACTGGAGTTATGGATCTCACCGGCCAGCATCATGTAGGGTTTTTCTTCTACATACAGAGTCATGATCCCCCTGTCATCTTTTTTGAGATAAGGCAAAGTCTTCATCTATATACACCTCCCAACTCTTTTTCATTTTACCATGCTCTTTTCCCCAAAGGAATGTCTTATCTTGACCATTTTCCTGTGGAAATCCAACCCGCTGTCACACACAATAATTGGTCCGGACTTTTTCACATAGTATATGCCTTATCCTTTCAGTCCTGACATTTTAATCCCCTGGATAAAATATTTCTGACAGGTGGCAAAGATCACAAGAACCGGCAGCAGCGCCACCAGCGACATCGCCATCATCTGCCCCATCTGCACATTTCCCTGTGACCCCTTGAAGAATTGAAGCCAGATCGCAATCGTGAACTTCACATTGTCATTCAGATAAATTAACGGACTGAAGAAATCATTCCAGTTATATACCAGCGCCATAACGAGGACTGCCAGCATAACCGGCTTAACAGAAGGAAGCAGGATCCTCAAAAATACCTGAAAAGAATTTGCCCCGTCAATTTTGGCCGCCTCATCTAATTCCTTCGGAAGACTGCGGAAAAACTGAATAAACAGGAAAATATTGAACGCACCGCCGCCCAGCCAGCTTGGCAGGATCAATGGAAAATAGGTGTTAATCATTCCGAGGTTGTTGAACATCAGATACTGCGGAATCAGCGTCACCTGTGTAGGCAGCATCAAGGTAGCCAAAAGAATATTGAACAGAAATCCGGAAGTTCTGGAATGGAACCGCGCGAAACCATAAGCGACAAAGGAGGAAGACAAAACCGTTCCAACGGTTGCCAGAATTGTGACAAACAGTGAATTTCTGAAATACAGTCCAAAATCCGCTCCTTTCCATCCCTCAACAAAATTTTCCACTGTAGGGTGCTCTGGCAAAAGAGACGGCGGCATCTTATAGATTTCTGAAGTTACCTTAAACGAAGTGGAGATCATCCACAGGAAAGGAAACAAACAGATAACGGCGGCAAAAATAAGTACAAGATATGTAAGAATCCTGCCAATACGTCTGGCATTTTTTTGTGATCTGGTATGCATACACGCTGCTCCTTTCTTAATCGTCATAGAATACCCAGTATTTTGAAGATTTCTGCACGATCAGAGTTATGATCATAATTACAATAAACAATCCCCAGGCCAGCATTGAAGCGTATCCCATCTTTCCATACAAAAATCCGTTATTGTACAAATGCATAGAAATCGTGTAAGTAGCGTTCAGCGGGCCTCCATTTGTCAAGATAAACGGCTGTTGGAAAATCTGAAAAGCAGAGATAAAAGTCACGATCAAATTAAAATAGATGGTCGGTGTACAAAGCGGCAATGTGATGGAAAATACCTGACGCAAAGCCCCGGCGCCATCAATCTGCGCACTCTCATAGTAAGAAACAGGAATATCCTGTATACCTGCCAACATAATAATTATATTATTCCCAATCGTCCACAAAGAAAGAATCACGATGGAAACCATTGCCATTTTCTGATTCCCCAGCCAGTTCGGCCCTTTAATTCCAACGAGTGAAAGTACATAATTGATAATTCCATAATCAACATTAAAAATCCAGCCCCAAAGGATCGTCACGGCCACACCGGAAGTAATGTATGGAATATAGAATGCCGTACGGAAAAATCCCAGTCCCTTAACTTTTTTGCTCAGCAATAAAGCGATGAAAAACGCCAAAATCAGACTGGAAGGTACAAACATTACAACGTACTTCAAAGTATTCCCAAATGTTTTAAAAAACAGAGGATCTTTTGTAAAAGCATAAATAAAATTTTCAAGTCCCACGAATTTTCCCTGTCCGGTCAGATTCATATTAGTAAAAGAGAGATAGAGTGAATAAAGCATCGGATACAGTGTTAATACCAGAAATCCGATCAGCCATGGCGCCGTATAAAGATAAAAATTTCTGGCCTCTCGTCGTGCCATTTTACTTATAGGTTTTTTCCTTGCTTTCATGAGAAAAACACCTGCCTTTCCAATTACTTGTCCTTTTCCTTTCGAAGGAAAGGCCGCCGCAGCCTGGCCGCGGCGGCCCGTTTTCCATGCTGCCCACTGTATGATTTTTGTCGCTGACAATTCATTCAGCTGCTGCATAATATTGACTAATTTTTATTCTGTCTGATTGGCTTCATTAAACGCCTGCTCCAATACCGGATAGTACGTGTCGATCGCATCCTGCCCGGAATTACCGTTAATTGTAACTGCCTGCCAGATCTGAGTCCACTGATCGCCTGCATTGGCAAATACACCGCCCCAGATATTCAGACGTGCACCGGAGAGTCCTTCCAGATATTTGCTATTATCGATTGGTCCATTGGTGATTTCCTGATAATATCCTTCCGCAACCGTCTTATTCCCAGGGATACCTACCCGTGCCGTCACCTGAGCCATTTCCTCATTTTCGTAGCCTACTTCTTTCAAAAATGTCCAGGCAGCGTCCTTATTCTGGGAAGTTTTCAACATTGCATATCCGGTCGCATACATGATGTTGTTGATCTCACTGTCTTCCACCTTTGGCATTGTCACCACATCCCAGTCGAAATTATCGCCGACTTCATCTGCTATCAGTTTTGTCTCAAAACCACCCAGAGGATACATAGCCGCATGTCCCGACACAAACAACTGTTCTTTCGGAAGGCTGTCAGCAGCTGTATCATCCGGCATTGCTCCACTTTGTACCATCTCGCCAAACAGATCCAACCCTGCTGCAACTTCCGGACTGTTGATCTCTACTGTCTGCAAATCATCACTATATGGCGTTCCACCTTTACAAATGATCGCAAAGTTTGGATCTACCCAGTGGTTCACCATACCATAAGTCGCATCTGCTCCTTCTCCACTCACAAATTTTTCAGCTGCTTCCAACACATCATCCCAGGTCCAGTCTGCCGTCGGATAATCAACGCCAAATTCATCAAACATATCTTTGTTATAGGCAAGAACAAACACGTTCTCCAAAAGAGGCATACCTTCCAGTTTTCCATCCGGTCGATAATAAGGATCCAACATACCATCTGTAAAGACTTCGTCCGTATTAATTCCTTCCTCCTCAAGGTAAGGCTGCAGATCTTCGTAATAATCCGTGTACAATCCATAATAATCGGGAGATGTCTGGATCACATCCGGTCCGGTTCCCGCCGCCAGTGCAGCAGCAGCTTTCTGATCCCATGCATGATCCGCTATAGTGGCTCAGTTGTCAAGACAAAAATCTAAGATTTTTATAATGAACTGATATGGTGGATAAGTTACAGGGAGCAGGATGGTGGAATCAATCCTCCCATCCCCATATATGCTAAGCTACATAGGGCAA
>DXEK01000123.1 GCA_019115005.1 Candidatus Fusicatenibacter merdavium
AGTAGTAATGGCCTGCGAAACCTTTACTATTATATCACTGGGAGGTTTTTTACTTCTAGGGCTTTGGGCAACACTTCCGCTTGCCCTAGTCCCCCAGCGCCGCTGGGGGATTTATATCAGAAGGTCATTAAGTCCATATGGTTCAGACTCAGCCGCAGAGAGGATGATTTCTGTATTGAAAATTCCTTTGACGGTGTGAATTTTAAACAGATGAGAATCTGTCATATGTTCAATGCAAAGGAAAAGATCTCTTTTGGTATTTATGCCTGCAGCCCAGAATACTCTACATTTAAGGCTTCATTTACTAACATGGAAATTACAGAATGCCAATGGTCTGCTCACGATGGTCAGGCCCCTGACGAAGAAATCTAACATTCTGTCTGTAAAGTGTAAAAGATGACAGAACAGAAAAGCCCTTACAGAATATTCTTGCGAAAAGCTGGCGATTATAAGTGCTGTTTGCAACTGCCAGAAAGCGGCGCTCGGCAACACGGTCCCATATCCGGCTGTTTTATTCCAGACTTACGAAAGACGGGTATTCCCACAATACCATCAGGCTCCATGTATCCACCCCAAAAACGGCAGACACTTATGCCGAGCGCCGTCAACAACGTCCTTTATAATATCGTGGCTGCTTACAATAAACAGATGACAGAGCAGGCTGAAAAAGAAAAACCGGCGTGAAGCCCGTAAAATCAAGGAAAATCGGGACTTCACAATTTTTTCACAAAATAATTAGCACTCACATCTTGACAGTGCTAACAATAAGTGTTATATTACATTTAGAACAAAGGAAGAGAGAAAAAAAGATCTTCCGCCAGAATGTTCAAATATAACACGCCGGAATTTCCCGAGTGTGCGAATGATAAAAAGAACGAACTGTTATGTCAGGAAAGGAGATATGACTTATGTTAATGCCGAGTATTTTTGGAGAAAATTTATTTGATGAATGGATGGATGATTTTGACCGTGAATTTTTCGGAAACAGAAATTCCGGATACGGAAAACACAGCAAGAATGTAATGAAGACAGATGTCCGCGAGACAGGAGACACTTATGAGCTTGATATTGATCTGCCGGGCTATAAGAAAGACGAGATCACCGCAGAACTGAAAGACGGTTATCTGACCGTTTCAGCCACAAAGGGCGAAAACAAAGACGAAAAAGACAACGAAGGCAAATATATCCGCAAAGAGCGTTATTCCGGCTCCATGAGCCGTAGCTTCTATGTCGGTGAAGGACTCCATCAGGATGATATCCATGCGAAATATGAAGACGGTATCCTGAAGCTGTCAATCCCGAAAAAAGCTCCAAAGACTGTCGAAGACAAGAAATACATTTCGATCGAAGGTTGATTGTCACCGTTCAGCCGTGAACAGTGACGGCTGAACACAATTTCTCTCATCAATTTATTTTCATTCTATCTATAAAAAAGCGCCCCGGATTTCAGTAGAAATCCGGGGCGCTTTTTTATTTTACTGAACTCTTTTCCGGTCTTAATTACTTCAGAGTAACTTTTGCGCCTTCAGCTTCCAGTTTGGTCTTCAGTTCCTCAGCCTCAGCTTTGGATGCGCCCTCTTTTACTACCTTCGGAGCGCCGTCAACTACTTCTTTCGCCTCTTTCAGGCCCAGACCTGTAGCTTCACGAACAACTTTGATAACTTTAACTTTGTTCGGGCCAACTTCTGTCAGCTCAACGTCGAACTCGTCTTTCTCTTCAGCTGCTGCTGCATCGCCAGCGCCTGCTGCTGCAACTACAACACCTGCTGCTGCGGATACACCAAACTCTTCTTCACATGCTTTTACCAGATCGTTTAACTCTAATACGGATAACTCTTTGATCGCTTCGATAAATTCAGCGGTTGTTAACTTTGCCATTATTATTTCCTCCTTGGATCATTTTAAATACTGCTGCAGCCGTCAGGTTTCTTTACGGCCTGCATCCTGTTTATTACTGTCCGGAGCTCCGGACGTCTCAGAGCGTCTTACGCCTCAGCTGCTTCGCCGCCCTTGGACTCTGCGATCTGATTAAGAACGCGAGCCAGATTTGTGATCGGTGACTGAATGCTTCCAAGCAGTTTGCCAAGAAGTTCTTCTCTTGACGGAATAGCTGCCAGCGCATCCACGCCGTTCTTGTCATAGTAATTTCCCTCTACAACACCGGAAACCATCTCCAGTTTCGGCGCTGTCTTAGCGAATTTTGCGATGATTCTGGCCGGCGCGGTCGCGTCAGTCTTGCTCACTGCGAGCGCATTGGTTCCTTCCAGATCTTTGCAAAGTTCTTCGCACGGAGTTCCTTTGAACGCAAAGTTCATCATCGTATTTTTGTATACTTTGTAATGAACGCCTGCTTCTCTTAACTCCTTACGCAGCTGTGTATCCTGCTCTACAGTCAGACCACTGTAATTTACCAGAATCACGGACTCTGCGTCTGCGATCTGAGCAGAAATCTCTTCTACGACAGGCTTTTTTAATTCTACCTTTGCCATTACGTTTTGCACCTCCTTGTAGTATTTCGTACCTACGCTTCGGAAGTATAAAAAAACCTCTTCGCCCAAAGCGAAGAGGTCCAAAATTCCACAGTTCGTGAATGTAACTTCTCCTCGGCGGGCGTTTTTATCCTTATGCCTTACGGCACCCACTGTCTTCGGCGCGATACAGATAGTATACTACCACACTCTCCGTTATGTGTCAAGAATTTTTTTTCAATTATCCGCACTGCCGGCGGAATTTTTTTCTTTCAGCCGTCTGGAAATGTAAGACTGTACCTGCTTTTCATCCATATCCAGCACAACCGCGATTTCATCGTACAGCAGTTTCTCTGCCGCCCTGAAGATCTGTTCGTCCGACGAGTGCAGCTTCCGTCCTCTCCGGGTCAGGCGCTGTTTCTGATGATAGATCGTTGTGATCAGCGTGAGCAGCTCTTTGCGCCCGCCTTGTGTCAGCATCTTCTGAAACGTTTCTTTTCTCTCTTTGTCGTCTGCAATCCAGGTATCCTGAACGTCCGGAATTTTCTCTATCATATGTTCCACTTCTTCCCGGGAAAGCGTCCGCCACATTCTTCTGCCGGCTTCTTCATTATCTACGGGCACATAAATCGTTGCTTCCTGGTCATGTACTGGCTTCAGAATATAATATGTCCTCTTTTGCCCGAAAAAACGTTTCTCGGCGATCTCCTCGATCCGGCATGTTCCATTCTTTCCATATACCACCATTGTTCCAGCTTCAAACATGTTTTACCTCCTTTAACCTCAGACAAAACCACGAAAAAAACGTGCCACCCGCTCAATCGGACCTTTGCCTTCCAGCGAATGACACGTTGATATATTTTAATTATAACACTTTTTTCCGGAAAATATCAGAGGTAGAATCGCCAACTTTCCGTCTTTTCTCATCGTACGAAATTGCCAATGGTCAAAGCAGGTATTTTCAAAAATTTACTGAAAATATGCATCGATCCCATCTGCGATCCCTTGCACCATCGTCTGCTGAAAACTGCTGTCCGCCATTTTGGCGTCATCTCCGGGATTCGACATAAATCCCATTTCCACGATTGTGACAGGTATGGTTGACCAATTGATCCCGCTCATATCATCGGTGATGGAAACGCCACGATTCCGGAGTCCGGTCGCCTGGCAATAGCTGTCGATGATACACTGGGACAGTCTCTGGCTCTCCGGTGCAAGCGCGGAGACAAATGCGTTGCTGTCCGACGGGGCCATACACAGTGCACCGTTGACGGAACTGTTCTCGGAACTGTTTGCATGGATTCTTACCAGAATATCTCCGCCGACGGCCGTTGCGTACTCAGCCCGCTCCTTATTGCTGATGTTTACGTCATGTGTCTCCCGGGTCATATAGACAGTGTAACCTCTGCTCTCCAGTTCCGTGCGGAGCAGAAGAGAAACCTGCAGGTTCAACTCATACTCATCCAGACCGGAAACACAGCCTGAGGTTCCGGAAGTCACTCTTGCCTTCATCACTGAACTTCCCGGCCCTAGAGGTTCCTTCGTACTGTCGCCCTTGGCCTGATGTCCCGGATCGATGACGATCACCTGCTGGAGTTCTTTTCTGTCGGTCAGCACACCTTCGGAATCGAAATAATACGTCTCACCGTCAATGACAAACTCGCCGCTGTGACACCGTCCGCCCCAGCTGCGGAAGTAATAAGTCTTTCCGTTTTCCGTATACCACTGGCTGTACATCATACCGCCCCAGCCTCTCAGGTAGTACCAGTCATTGCCGTCATGGAGCCACTGGTCGTGGAGCATCTTTCCGTCGCTTCCGAAATAGTACCAGTCATTGTCCACCTTGTACCACTGGTCATGCAGACGGCCGCCCCAGTCACGAAGATAATACCAGTCGCTTCCCTGCTGCAGCCACTGGTCGCTGGCCATTGTACAATCCGTGTCAAACCAATACCAGTCATTTCCGATCTTGCTCCAGCCGCAGTTCAGCGCTCCGCCCCAGCTGCGGAAATAATACCATTCGCCGTCTCTCTTCTGCCATGCGTCATAAAGCATTCCGCCCCAATCCCGCAGGTAGTAAAGGTTGCCGCCTTCTTCCAGCCATTCATCGCGCCGCATCGTGCAGTCTGAGTCGAACCAGTACCAGTCGTTTCCGATCTTGCTCCAGCCACAGTTCAGCGCTCCGCCCCAGTTGCGGAAATAATACCACTCTGTAGTTTCCGGGTCCTGGCGCCACTGATCATAGATCATACCGCCCCAGTCACGAAGATAATACAGATTTCCTCCATCCTTCAGCCATTCGTCACTGGCCATCGAGCCGTCCTCATGGAACCAGTAATAGTCGATCCCCAGTTTGTTCCAGCCGTTGTTCAACGCCCCGCCCCAGCTGCGGAAGAAATACCAGGTACCGTTGACCTGCTTCCATCCGTCTGTGTCGTTGGTGCTTGTAAACATTTTATCATCCTGCGCGGGATCCAGATAATAGAGATCGTTTCCTTCCCTCTGAAGGCCGCTCAGACGGTGTCCGTCCGCTGGATCCAGCAGATACCAGTCGCTGCCGACGATCAGCCAGCCGGACTCCGGGCGGGCGGTGTAATTACCTTTGCTCACCGAACCGTCCAGGATATAATAGACCTGTCCCCTGACGGTCATCCAGCCCTGCTGTGTCACCCGCCTGCCATCCTGATCAAAGTACAGCGTCTTTCCATCCACATCTGCGAACTCGCTTTTTATGATAAATCCATCCGCACCGGCGTAATACTGTGCTCCGTCCGCCTCAAACAGTCCCGTTTTGACCGCACCGGCTTCCTCATCATAGTAAACCGTGTATTCCTGTCCATCCGCACCGGTCACCTGATTCCATCCGGCAGTATAAGACTCTTCTTCCGGATCCTCCGTCTCACCGGCATCCGGAGAAGGAGCAGCAGACGTCTCTTCCTCTGCCCCGTCCGGATCCGCCGTCTGCTCCTGCGGGGATTCTGTATTATCCGCTTCCTGAACATCCGCAGCGTTTTCCGACACACCGGAATCGGATGTCACAATCTGAGCAGGATCCGGTATCTCCGTTACCGCCGACCCGGATACTGTTTCCGAGGCATAAGCTGTCAGGGAAGCCGCACTGACAGAGACGGCCAGCGCCATGGCAGCCAGAAATTTTCTTTTCATTGGTATCTCCCTCCCGTTTTCATTCTTGCTATGCCCACCTTTTGTTACTACTTATTTTCCACAGCGTCAATGGCGTCGATGATCGCAGACCGGAATCCGCTGTGTTCCAGGGACGCCACTCCGACGATCGTGGTTCCGCCCGGCGAGCAGACGGCATCCTTCATCGCTCCAGGATGCTGTCCGGTCTCCAGGTGCAGTTTTCCCGTTCCCACCAACATCTGAGCCGCCAGACGGTAAGACTGTGCTCTCGTCAGTCCGTGTTTTACGCCGGCGTCCCCAAGAGCCTCGATGAACATCGCCGCATAGGCGGGCGTACATCCGCAGACAGTTCCCGCGACAGACAGATGCGCCGTATCGACCGTCTCCACGAGAGCCACCTTCTCAAACAGCTGCTTTACCGTCTGAAACTCTTCGTCGGTCAGCGAATGGCGTTCCTCGCAGACGATGATACCCTCCGCCACCGCCACCGGCGTGTTCGGACAGGTACTCAGGTGATGCGTGCCCGGAAGCAGCAGCTCATCCAGTTTCTCAAAAGGATATCCCGCCGCCACTGAAACGACAATCTTGTCTCTCAGCAGTTCGCCGATCGGCGCAAGTACTTCCTGCAGCAGATACGGCTTCACCGCCAGGATCACCAGATCGGAGGACTGTACGGTCTCCTGCGCGTTTCTGCACGGCCGGATCCCCCGCGGTTCTGTGTTGGCGCGGAGTTTCTCCCAGTTTCTGGCACACGCGGACATCTGCTCCGGACGCAGCGCTTTGGTACGCAAAAAACCCTCGGCCAGCGCCTGTGCCATGTTTCCAAATCCTATAAACCCTACTCTTACTTCTGACATTTCTATTCCTTTCCCAGTGACTCTGCTCTCACACTGATCCCATCCCGGCCTTCGAACCATCCTCCATGAGACGGTACTTCCGTATTTTTCCAGTCATCCGCCCTCTCATACCTTCCACTCCGCAGGCAGTCCATCAACTGACGGCCCATTCCCACGTACATCCGGCGGCTCCCGGCGAACGCATCGTTCAGCGCCGGCAGAGAGATTTCCGCCACGCAGAAACTTTCACGCCCCGGATAAATGAGTTCCGGACGTTCCGCCAGCAGCAGTTCCATGAGCGGCTGATAATAAGCCCGAAGATAGGCCTCCCTGGTAAAGGAAAAGCTCTGCCCTTCTTCCGTCTGCGGGATCTCACGGATCACTGCGGTATAAAATCCCCGTTCGTAATAATTCATACACGCGACTTTGTGAAGCGGAGCGCCGGATCCGACCTTTTCCACACCTCCGGCCTCCACGCAGGCATTGCGGAATGCCGTCTGGCTGTTCTCGCTTCTGCCGACCGACTCCCACACGCTGTAGGCCCCGGCCCCTTTCTGGAGACCGATCATATCATAACGGTATTTTTTCCCGTAACGTCCGATCTCCGGAAGTCCCGGCTGTTCGATCTGGTTGATATGTACCAGATAATCGTCCTGGAACATCTTTCCCGCGAGGATCTTCGTAAACACAACGCCGAGATAATGGGAAATCACACCTTTCTCGCTGACGTCCAGATACATGGTCCGGGAGGACTTTACCAGCTGATCCCCCTTGACGTCCAGGGCATTTTCCACCATCGCCATTTTCTGCAGCAGTTCATGTCTCCGTTTTTCCCGGTATGGCGGCGTCAGCCGCCCGGCCGGCATCGTGCAGGTCAGCACCGCATGGAGCAGTTCCAGGTTAGTAAACTCCAGCATCATATCGTTCTTGCACAGTCCGCTGGAATCCTGTGCGTCAACGACGGTCACCGGCATGATAAATGTTTTCTCTTCTGTTAAAATCATAAAACCCATCCATTTCTCAAGCATTTCCAGAGTATGTCTGAAGTTTCTCGTTACAGTCCAGCCAGCTGAACGGTAACCGGCATCCGGCCATTGAGAATCGCTTCGCGATGAGCCGGATGCCCACAGGCACTATTTTTTCACACGGTCTGCGCAGTAAATGCGCAGACCTGGCTGAACTGCAACAGTTTCTCTCCCGGATTTTCAAACACACTCTAATATTCTCCTCCATGTGCCTTCAGCCAGCGTTCCCGGATCCGGTAATCCGGAAGCACAGAAGCGACGATCCGGTAAAAACGGGGAGAATGGTTCATCTCCATCCGGTGCGCCAGTTCATGGACCACCACATAATCCAGGATTTCCTGCGGCATCCGGATCAGCTTCCAGTTAAAATTCAGATTACCTTTGCTGCTGCAGCTCCCCCAACGGGTTTTCTGCTCCCGGATCGTGATCCTTCCGTAAGTCACACCCATTTTCTCCGCGAAAAAGGCAACCCTCCGGGGGAAGACACGGCATGCTTCCCGGATCATTTTTTCCCTCTCCTCAGGCGGCAGTTCGTTCTCCCGGCGCTGCAAAGACTGCTCCTGCATCTTCCGCTGATTTTTCAGGATCCATTCTTTTTTCTGTTCCACAAACTCCGCGGCTCTTTTTTCCGTACATCCCAGAGGCGCACGCACTACCACAGAGCCGTCCCGGCACACCTGGATCGCCAGGTTCTTGCGTTTTGTGCGGACCAGCTGAAACTCCACGTCCGTCATCCCAGGTACGCCTGCAGAAGCTCCAGTGTATTTTTCACACCGTCCTTATGGCTTCTCTCATATCCGTGGGAGGCATACACGCCGGGACCGATCAGACCATGGCGCACGTCGTATCCTGCTGCCAGCGCCGCCTCCGCATCAGATCCGTAGGACGGATAGATATCCACCGCATAGTTCAGCTTTTTCTCCTGCGCCGCCCTGATCAACGCGGAAACCACGTCGTAATTGTACGGTCCACGGCTGTCCTTGGCACAGATGGATACCATACGCTCGTCACACTCCAGGCCGTCTCCGACACATCCCATATCTACAGAAAGGATCTCCGTCACGCCTTCCGGCACTGTCGCTGATGCACCGTGTCCCACTTCCTCATACACGGTGATATGCTGATAGATGCACCGTTCCGGAGTAACCTTCTCTTTCTTCAGATACTTTGCATATCCGAGCAAAATGCCGACGCTCAGCTTGTCATCCAGAAAACGACTCTTGATATATCCGGATTCCGTCACAGTTGTACGCGGGTCAAAGCACACAACGTCTCCGTTATGGATGCCCAGGCAGTTCAGATCTTCCACGGAGGAAACCGGCTCGTCCACCACGATCTCCACAGTATCCCAGCTCCTCTTCGTATCGCTGTATTCCCTGTTGACATGAATGGACGCGTTGGCCAGCTGACACGTTCCCGTATAAATCTTTCCGGACTTTGTAATGATCCTGCAGTTTTCCGCCTCCGCATTGTTGGGGTTCATGCCGCCAAGCGGTGTCACCTTCAGTCTTCCGTTTCCTTTTCTCTCACAAACCATTGCGCCCAGCGTGTCCCCGTGGGCCTCCAGCAGAACGGCATCCTGCTCCTTCCTGCCGCCGAGTTTTACCAGCACGCCGCCTTTCACGGTCTGCACCGGCTCGTAGCCCAGCTTGCGGTACTCCTTCATCAGATACTCCGCCACATTTGCCGTATATCCGGACGGACTGTCGATCGCCAGAAGTTTCTGAGTCTCTTCTACAATATATTCCACGTAAGATTTCTTCATTTCAGGTTTCCTTTCTGTGTCCTTTTCTGTCGTTTTATTTCCGCAGCCAGCGCGCCGGGCGGACATGCTTTCCTGTCCGTTTAGCGGTGCTGTGTGCCGGCGGCACACGGTCAGCGCCGGCCGGCGGCTGAACCTGTTCCGTCCGCGGAGCAGGAGCTCTGCTCCATCGGATAAATGACACCCCAGGATTTTCTGAGGCTGTCCATTACTTTCATCATCCGGATCGTCTCGCTGTGGGGCATCTGAGGGCATTCCTTCCAGCCGTTCTCCAGTGCTTCTTTGCAGGCCATAACCTCGTATTCATAACCGTTGATCTGTTCCGGCACGGGAATCGTCCGAATACAGGTTCTCCCCAGATCAAAAATACGGATCTCCTCCGGGTTGTTGATATTCTGCACCTCGATATAACCCTTGTCTCCATTGATCACGCCCAGGCGGTCCGACTGTACCAGCATGGAACTGTACAGGACGGCCATCCTTCCGTCCTCGAAGGTCAGCGTGAAACTGTTCTGTGCGTCCACGCCTGTCTCCCATTTCACACAGGTGGACGCCACGTCTTTGATATCTCCGGGGAACGCCATGCAGGCAAAATTCAGCGGATACACACCGAGATCCAGCAAAGCTCCGCCGCAGAGTTCCGGCCGCACCATCCGATCCACATGTGTCAGCGGATATCCCAGATTAGCGCTCAGGGATGTGACGTTTCCGATCACCTTGCTGTCGATCAGGTCCAGGATCATCTGCCGGCTTGGCATATAGCGGGGCCAGATCGCCTCGGTCAGCAGAAGTCCCTTCTCCTCTGCCAGGCGGATCACTTCTCCCGCCTGCTCCGCGTTCATCGTAAACGCCTTCTCACAGAGGACGTTTTTCCCATGCTCCAGAGCCAGCTTTGTGTGCGCATAATGCATCGCATGGGGCGTCGCCACATAGACCAGATCCACCTCCGGATCTCTGACCAGTTCTTCATAGGAACCGTACGCTTTCGCAAACCCCTCCGCCTTCGCAAAGGCTTCCGCACGGGCCAGTTCTCTGGCTCCCACGGCATACGGTTCCACATCTTCTCCCCGCTTCTGCAGACCGCGCACTGCCGCAGCCATGGACTTTGCAATATTGCCCGCGCCAAGAATCGCTACTTTCATCACTCATTGTCTCCTTACTTTTTTCTGTATTTCAGTTGATAACATACGGCGGTCGGAATTGTCCGGATTCTTCACACGGAACTGCCTTCCGGCCGCAGACCCTTGGTGAAATTATACTACAGATCATAGGGAAATTCCAGAAAAACAAGAACAGCAAAAGTTCCGCCGGCCGGGAATGGTTTTCCCCGATCGGCGGAACTGTCTGAGTGAAATATCCGTTGGACGTTATACAGTCGGAAAACAGGAAGTGGATTTGTTTTTCTTCGGTTTCCCGGCCGGGCAGTCGGACGCCTGTTGTTCTGCTCTTATCCCTGCACGGGATTTCCATTTTCTTATGATCTTTGTGACAGCAAAGGTTCCAAGCTGAAGGATCCCTATGACGATCGTCAGCGCCATGGCATAAAAAACCAGCAAGATCAGGCGAACAGTATTCAGTAAAAAAATCCCTATTTTTTTGCTTTTCATATTTACCTCTTTCTGACGTATTTCCTGCGCCATAAAAAGGAGATCTGGAAGTTTGTTTCCAAACATCTCATCCTCCGCGTCTTCTTATTATCTTATTCCGGATATCTGTATTTGCTTCCTTTCGTCCGGATAAAAGATGCCTTTCCGGATCGGGCTGTTCTGATCCGGTGTTCTGGTCTTATTATAGAAAATAAGAGACGTTCTTTCCATCGAATGAGATTACATTTTGGCCGAAAAACTTACATTTTTGTAATACTGTTCTTTTTCCGCAGCAGCCAAAGCTTAACCGTTCGGCCGCTGAGCGGTCCCTTTTCCTTCGCCGGGCACTGCAATACTTCCAACACACAGTGCCGTCAAATAAGTAGATTAATCGATCTTCAGGATCATCTCCAGGATCCTCCGGGCACAGATCCGGATTTCCTCTCTCGTGATATATCCTTTTTCCAGGGCTTCCATCACCCGTTCCGGATAGCCGTTAGCCATCTTGATATCGTTTCCTGCTTTCGTCTCCCGGTAATGCTCGCCGTGGGTCCACCAGTCGGTCGTCACGATTCCCCGGAAGCCCCATTCCTTCCGGAGAATGTTTGTCAGCAGATCTTTGTTCTCGGATGTATGAACGCCGTTGACCAGATTGTAGGAAGACATGATCGTGTAAGGATCCGCTTCCTTTACGATGATCTCGAAGGCTTTCAGGTAGATCTCCCGGGCCGCCCTCTCGGAGACTCTGGAGTCACTGTCCTTCCGATCGGTCTCTTTGTTGTTAAACGCAAAGTGTTTAACGCTCGCCCCAATGTGCTGGGACTGAATTCCGCGGACCGTCGCCGCGCCGGTCTTTCCGGCTACCAGCGGATCCTCCGAATAGTACTCAAAGTTTCTTCCGCAGAGCGGGCTTCTGTGAATATTGATCGCCGGTGTCAGCCAGATTCCGATGTTGTTTTCCTTGACTTCCTCCGCTCCTGCTCTTCCGACTGCTTCGGCCGCTTCCGGATCCCAGGTGCAGGCCACCAGGGTCGCACAGGGCCACGCCGTCGTCGTCACCCCGCACTGCGGCTGGATCCTCAGACCTGCCGGTCCATCGGCGGTCATGACATTGGGAACTCCGTATTCCGGAAGATTTCCCATACCGAACGTGTTGGCGACACCCGTGTTCGGCTGTCCGCCCAGAAGGTGGATCATCTCTTCGTCGGAAAGCTGATCCAGAAACGCATCCATCGTCGCGCGACCTTCCGCCACATCGATCAGCAGAATTCTGCCCTCCTGGTCCATCCGGCTGTTCCGGGCAATCGCCCGGACTTCTGGCAGAACGCCTTCCAGCGTGCTCAGATCCTGGCGCTCCAGTCCCGGCTCTTCCTCATATTCCCCGGTCTCCAGCATCTCATAGCTTCCGTCCGCCAGCATTCTTCTGGTCAGCTTTCTCGGCGCAAGCTGTCTCGTCAGCTGTTCTGTGACCACGTCCTGTTTTACTTCGTATTCAAAAAATTCCAGTTTCTCAGCGTCCCTCACGGAATTTCCCACATAGAAACAGTAGGATCCTTTTTCGAGAACCCAGGCGGACTCAGCAACCTTTCCGGAATCATCATAGGAAGCCATCTGTGCCGCCGGGAAACACAGTTCCATCCTCTGGCTCTCTCCCGCTTTCAGCATCCTTGTCTTTTTATATGCCGCCAGCACCTTCGCCGGTTTTCCGAGTTTTCCCTGAGGCGCGCCATAATAAATCTGAACCACTTCACGGCCCGGCCGGTCCCCGATATTTGTCACCTCCACCAGAAAACGGATGTTTCCGTCTGTCTCGTCTGCCTCCAGCATAAGGATCCGGAACGTGGTGTAAGACAAGCCATAGCCAAATGGATAATTCACCTTTTCAGCCGCACCCGGAATCGTTTCAAAATAGCGATAGCCCACATAGATATCCTCGGTGTACTCCACATAATTTCTGGATTCATGGAAACTTGCGCTGGACGGATAATCTTCCAGCGCCGCCGCGAAGGTATCCGTCAGCTTTCCGGAAGGATTCACATCGCCGCAGAGAATATCCGCCGCTGCCAGTCCGCCTTCCATTCCGCCCTGCCATGCCATCAGTACGGAAGAGATCCTGTCGTCGTCCTTAAACCATGAGGTATCTACCATTCCGCCCACATTCAGGACGACCGCCACATTCGCAAAGTTTTCCCGCACGGTCTCCACCATCTGCTTTTCCGCTTCGGTCAGATAAAAATCTCCGTTTTCAAAGATCGACTGACTGAGATTTTTCTGGCGCACCTCGTCCTCAAACAGCTGGTAGCCTTCCTTCTGTGTAGAGCAGGTGCGATCCCATCCCTCGCCGGAAAAACGGCTGATACTGATGACCGCGGTGTCCGTGAACGCCTTCGCCTGCGCCAGCAGTTCCGCCGGAATCTCCGGCTCCCTGGTCATTCCGGGCAGCGCGCCCTCTCCGTATTGTTTTTTCATTTCCTTCTGATAAAACGCTGCGAGATCGTGAAGCAGCTGTACTTTTCCTTCCTGCTCTTTGATCTTCATTCCCTCGTACAGATTGCGGACGTAGGCCACAGTGACGTCGCCGCTGCCTCCGCCGCCTTTTACGTAGTCGATGGTCCCTTTTCCGAACAGGGCGACTCTCGTCCCCTCGGCCAGCGGCAAAAGACCGGTCTCATTTTTCAGCAGGACCATTCCTTCTCCTGCGGTCTTTCTGGACAGCTCGATGTGCTCTGCACTGCCTGTTACTTTTTTGCTGCCGAGCGGCAGGTTCGGCTGGTATAAAACTCTCTGCCATTTTCCCATGATGTGATTCCTCCTGTTTTTGGTGTTATTTGTTTTGCATCTTTTGCATTTTGTTCGTTGTGTCTGTTCTTTCGTTTCTACACTTCCGGAGTGCGGCTTTCTGTGTCTGTATCTTTCCTCTGAAAGCTGCAGAAGACCGGGCAACAGTCCGGACGGCGGAGCTGCTGCGAAACCTGATCTCTTCAGAATCGGTTGTATTATCAGAATACCTCATATGACGGAAAACGGCTATAAGAGTTTTGTTAAATAATATCATTTTTTTGTCTTTTTGAGGGCGGACGGCGGCAGACTGCGGAGCCGGGAACGGGAAACTGGCGGAGGAAGCGGGGGAAGGCGACAGGGGGGAGGCGTGGAATGCGTGCTCACTCCGACATCCGGACAGGGCCGGGCGGGGTGTTCGCCGGTGCGCGGAGCGGGCTCTGTGTGTTTTCGTTTGGTTTCTGACCGCTC
>DXEK01000124.1 GCA_019115005.1 Candidatus Fusicatenibacter merdavium
AAAACGCCCAAGCTTCAGGAGGGAGAGACCCTTCATGCCTATCTTGGTATTGACTCGGGAAGCACTACTACGAAGTTTGTACTCATGGACGAAGAAGAAAATATCCTGGATTCCTTTTATGCGCCAAATGAAGGAGATCCTCTTCTGGTGGCCAAGAACGCCCTGATTGCCATGAGAGACAAATATAAGAAAAAAGGAGTAACACTGGACATTATCGCAGCGGGAACTACCGGCTATGGTGAGGTGCTTTTTGCAAAAGCCTTTGAGACAGAGTGCCATGTGGTAGAGACAGTAGCCCATGCCCGGGCTGCAAGGAAATATGTGGAGGATGCTTCTTTTATCCTGGACATCGGCGGACAGGATATGAAAGCCATCTGGCTGGACAATGGGATTATCACCAATATTGTGCTGAACGAAGCCTGCTCCTCCGGGTGCGGTTCTTTCCTGGAGAACTTTGCTTCTTCTCTCCATATTCCGGTGGGAAAAATCGCCCGGACAGCTTTTGACTCAGAAAATCCTGCCCAGCTGGGCAGCCGGTGTACGGTTTTTATGAACAGCAGTATTATTACGGAACAGCGCAACGGAAAACTGCCGGGGGACATTATGGCCGGGCTGTGCCGGTCCATCATAGAAAACGTATTTACAAAGGTGATCCGTGTCTCTAATCTGGATAGTCTGGGAGATAAGATTGTAGTACAGGGAGGAACATTCCAGAACGATGCAGTGCTCAGAGCTATGGAGCAGTATCTGGGAAAAAATGTAGTACGGGCTCCTTACCCGGGGATCATGGGTGCTATCGGAGCTGCCCTGATCACAAAAGAAAGGTTTCGTCAGGAGGAACAGAAGACCTTTATCGGTCTTGAGGCCATGGACGACTTTTCCTATACACAGGAATCCAATGCCCCCTGTCCTTTCTGCGCCAACCATTGTAAGAGAACAATCATACGTTTTTCCAACGGAAACTCCTGGATCACAAACAACCGCTGTGAACGGGGAGAAGTGCTGGGAGATCCGAAGGAGGAAGCGGTAAAGGCGCAGCTGCTGGAGCAGAAGAAGAAAAAGGAGAAAGTCCCGAATCTGTACCGCACACGGGAAAAACTGCTGTTTCAGGATTACCCCTATACTCTTCTGGAGCCGGAAAAGGATGTGACGATCGGAATCCCGCGGGTGCTCTTCTTCTGGGAAACGATGCCGTTCTGGACGACGTTCTGGCGCGCGCTCGGATTCCAGGTGAAGCTCTCCGATCCGAGTACCAGAAAAATGTATGAGAACGGCCTGTCGGCGGTCACGTCGGACACAGTATGTTTCCCCGCGAAGCTGGTTCACGGACATCTCCGGAACCTGGCAAAGAAAAAGGTGGACCGGATCTTTATGCCGTCCGTCACCACTATGCCGTCCGAGAATCTGGAAAAGACGAGCCAGTCCATGTGCGCGGTGGTAAAGGGATATCCCATTGTGATCCGGAACTCCGACAATCCTGAGACACGGGATCAGGTTCCTTTTGACGCGCCGCTGTTCCACTGGTATGAGCCCGAGGACAGGGACCGCCAGCTGACGAAATATATGGAAGAAAATTTTCAGATCTCCAGGGAGAATGTTCTCGCGGCTATCCGTATGGCGGATCAGGCGCAGGACGCCTTCCACCGGGAACTGAAAAAAGCAGGGCAGAAAGTTCTGGAGGAAGCCGAACGGACCGACACCTGTGCGGTGGTCCTGGCGTCCCGCCCGTATCAGAACGACAGCCTTGTCAACCATGAACTGCCGGAGATGTTTGCCCGTCTGGGTATCCCGGTGCTGACGGCGGATTCTGTTCCGGGAACGGAGCAGGTAGATCTGAGCGGCTGCCGGCTGGATGTCGTGAACAACTTCCATGCGCGGATGCTGTCCTCCGCCGTCCTGGCGGCTGAGAATCCTCATCTGGAGTATGTGCAGCTAGTCAGCTTCGGCTGCGGTCATGACGCGTATCTTTCCGACGAGATCATCCGGATGATGAAAGAGATCTCCGGAAAAGTTCCGCTGGTCCTGAAGGTAGATGAAAGTGACGTCCAGGGGCCGCTGAGCATCCGGGTACGTTCCTTTGTGGAAACCGTTTCGATGAAACGGGAAAAACACTGGGAGGGAACCGTACATAAACTGCCGGATCCTTATCCGGTGAAGTTTACGAAGGAGAGCAGAAAAGAAAAGGTCGTTCTCGTGCCGAATACTTCCCACGCATTCTGCCGGATCATGTCCGCGGCGCTGAGTGCTCAGGGCATCCAGGCGGAACCGTTGGCGATCGGCCGCGAGGAGGCGATTCGTCTCGGCAAACAGTATGTACATAACGATATTTGTTTCCCGGCCCAGATCGTCATCGGAGAAGCGCTGGCGGCGCTGCGGAGCGGAAAATACGACGACCGGCAGGTAGCGATCGGAATGGGAAAATATGTGGGAGACTGCCGTCTGACGCATTACAGTGCACTGCTGAGAAAAGCGCTCGACGATGCGGGATATTCTCATGTTCCGATCCTGACGAACGATGACGTCGACGCCCACAATATGCATCCGGGATTCAAGATGAACCTGGCGTCGGCGATGCGGATCGCCTTTGCGATGCCGATGATCGACGCGCTGGAAGAACTGCTGCGCAAGATCCGTCCTTATGAGCGTAAGAAAGGCGCGGCGGACGAGGCGTTTGAGAAAGCCATGGATGCGGTGGTGGACGGACTGAAGGAACACGGCGTCGCAGGAGCGGCGAAAGGGTTCCGGCAGGCCATCGCCATTATGAAGGCGGTTCCCTACGACCGGTCGCATCCGAAGCCGAGGGTGCTGATCGTCGGAGAGTATCTGCTGAACTTCCATCCGGGAGCCAACCATGACATCGAAGCTTATCTGGAGAAGAATGGATTCGAGATCATCGAGGCGCGGATGACCGACGTGATCCGGAAGACCTATTTCTATCAGGACGCTCAGATCAAGGAGTATCACCTGAAGAAACCGCTGGACAAAAAGATCTGGTACCGCACGGCCGACAATATCTTCAATGTTGCCCACGAACTCACCGACCGGATCGCATCGGCGCATCCGCTGTATGAGCCGCCCTGCAGAATGCAGGATCTGGTGAAAGACAGCGATCCGATCATCCATCACACGTTCGACGCCGGGGAAGGAGTACTGATTCCGGGAGAGATCCTTCACCATGCGAAACACGGATGCAAGGCGTTTGTGATCCTCCAGCCGTTCGGCTGCCTGCCGAACCATGTGGTCGGAAGAGGGATCAGTAAAAAGCTGAAGGAAATCTATCCGGATGTGCAGATCCTCCCGCTGGACTACGATCCGGATGTCAGCTTCGCGAACGTGGAAAACCGGCTCCAGATGCTGATCATGAACGCGAAAGAGCAGGAAGTGGAGCAGGTGGCGGAGAAGAGTGAAGAGAAGAGAGAGAAGACACAGAACAACAGACTCTGGAGACAAAAATATCAGGGCGCGTAATACTTGAAAAAAGGCAGGATTGATAGTATAATCACAGTATTGTCCGCGGCAGCCATACCAGGATGAGAATGAGATATATTATGATGCTGCGTGGATAACAAATAAGCATTGAAAGGATCTTCATTTATGAGCAATGAAAAAAATAGTGGCGCAAATCCGTTACAGTTTGTGTTCCGTATGGTACAGGGTGCGCTGATCGGTCTGGGGGCGGTGCTTCCGGGGATCTCCGGCGGAGTCCTCAGTGTTATCTTCGGTATTTACAAGCCGATCATGGAGCTTCTGTCGAATCCTATCAAGAATTTCAGGACCCATGTTCCCAGACTGATTCCCGTGGCGATCGGAGGAGTCATCGGATTTCTCGGCGTTGCGAACATCCTCTCCTTTTTCCTGGAGAAATATCCGGATCCGTCTGTGTGTCTGTTTATCGGCCTGATCGTGGGAATGCTGCCCTCTCTGTTCCGGGAAGCCGGCGAGCAGGGAAGGAGCAAAGGTTCTTACGTCTCCCTGATCATCTGTATATGCGTGGTTTTTGCGCTGCTGATCGGATTAAAAATGTTCTCTGTGGAAGTGACGCCGAACTTTTTCTGGTATCTGTTCTGCGGATTCTGCCTGGCGCTGAGCGTGATCGCTCCGGGTATGAGTTTTTCCACTCTGCTGATGCCGCTGGGTCTTTATACACCGTTTATCGACGGGATCGGACATTTTGACCTTGGGATTCTGGTCCCCGGCGGGATCGGGGCGCTGGTCACAGTGATCTGCCTGGCGAAGGCGATTAATGCCCTGTTCGACAACTATTATTCCATCGCGTTTCATGGAATCATCGGTATCGTGATCGCGGCGACCGTTATGATCATTCCGTTTGACGGCTTTACGGTTCCGAGCCAGTGTATTGTCAACGTGATCTGCCTTGTCGTCGGAGTGATCGCGGCGCTGGCGCTGGATAAATTCAACAGCAGTGTGAAGGTTGAGTGATCATGTTACCGTTCAGCTGGCTGAACGGTAACATGATGTGACAGAAATTTCATTCCGCCTCTTGACAAATCCCGGACATCTGGCTATACTGAACGAAAAGGCGATGACGGGACCAAGTACACAGCAGGGATGAAAACAGAAAGCTGCCGGCTGATGAGAGGCGCATGATGAAATGCTGTGGAATACCTCCCCAAGCTGCGCACCGAACACAGGACAGAGAGACTGTAAGTAGGCTGCGACGTAAGAGACGAACGTTACAGCGTCAGGGTATTCGAAGTCTGGATACCGACAGAGGCAGCTGTCGTGAGGCAGTTGTGAAGTAAGGTGGTAACACGGGAGAATGTACACTCTCGTC
>DXEK01000125.1 GCA_019115005.1 Candidatus Fusicatenibacter merdavium
CACATACTGGGAAGGCGTTGAATTCCCGGTCCCGTCGGCCTGTGCCGCGTACACCCGTTCCAGGGACTCCTTCACCACCCGGGGCGTCAGGTCGTTACCGTTGGAAAATTTTACACCGTCCCGGATATGGAGCACCCAGGTCGTATAGTCCTCCGTCTCATAGGAATCACACAGCGCTCCCTGCACCGTCACGTTCTCATCGAACCGGAACAGACATTCCCCGACGCCATAGCGGAGAAAACACCAGCTTGAGTTTACATTATTGACGGGATCCATGGAATTGGAATAATTGTAGCAGCTGAAATTCAGATGTGTTCCGCTGTCCGCAGAAGATGAAGTTCCCGTCTCCGAACTCTTTCCCGCTCCTCCGCATCCGGCGAGAGAGACCGATAAGACTCCTGCCAGGATCACCGCCGCCGTCTTTTTTAAACTTTTCATAAAACTCTCCATTCCGCCGCCTTCCAGTTGGCGGCCCAAACAACTTCTTTTCTTTCCGCACCGGCATCAGGAACGCCCGGGATCCAGAACATCCCTCAGGCTGTCGCCGAGCAGATTAAACACTGCTACCGTAATAAAAATCGCAAGTCCCGGGAAAACCATCAGCCAGGGCGCCGCCGTCAGGTAAGCCCGCCCTTCGTTCAGCATCAATCCCCATTCCGCCGTCGGCGCCTGCGCGCCGAACCCAAGGAAGGAGAGGCCTGCCAGCTCCAGCATCATACTGCCGATATCCGTCGCCCCCGTGATCAGGATCGTGGGCAGAACGCCGGGCAGAACGTATCTCCAAAGAATATGCGAGGTTCTCGACCCTGTCACCCTGGCCGCGGCAATATAATCTCTGCTCCGTATTTTCAGAGCCAGGCTGCGGGCAAGACGGGCATATTTGGTCCAGCTGACAACGGAGATGGCGATGACTGCATTTCTGATATTCGCTCCCAGGATCCCGGCCACTGCGATTGCAAGTACCATACCCGGGAACGAGACCATCATATCCGCAATCCTCATGACTGCCGCATCCAGGATCCCTCCGAAATATCCGGAAAGAATCCCCAGAAAAGTCCCCACAGCCATAACGATACAGACCAGGGAGAGCGCTGCTGTCAGGGAGATCCGCGCTCCGTAGAGAACCCGGGAGTACAGATCCCTGCCCATCCGGTCCGTCCCAAACCAGTGCTCCGCGCTGGGCGCCTGCACCGCATCTGCCAGAACCGCTTCATAGGGATCATAGGTCGCCAGCAGCGGGGCAAATACTGCGACCGTGAGAACCGCCAACACCAGGATCAGACAGACCGCAAATCCAGGATTTCTTTTTATGAATGTCACTGTTTTTGTCATTTCTTCACCTGTTCCCTTCTTTCAACCGCGGATCCAGATAGCGATAAGAAAGATCCACCAGCAGATTAATTACCATATAAATCAGGGCGATCCACAGCACATATCCCTGGATCAGCGAATAATCCATAGACCGGATCGCATCCACCGCCAGATTTCCCAGGCCGGGATAGGAAAAGATCACTTCCACGACCGCCGTTCCTCCCAGAAGAGATCCGAAGGACAGCCCCAGCATCGTGATCAGGGGCAGGACGGCATTGGGCATTACATGGCGCCATAAGATCGTACTTTCTCTGATCCCCCGGCAGCGGGCGCCTGTCACATAATCCTGACCGAGCTCTTCAAGAACCGCGGTCCGCACCTGTCTTGTATATTTTCCCACCATGGCAAACGCCAGCGTCACTGCGGGAAGAATGATCTTCCCGAACCCCTGTCCATCCGAAACCACGGGAAGAAGGCCCAGACAGACGGCGAACACATACAGCAGCATAAGCCCCACCCAGAAATTGGGCAGAGACACGCCCAGAAAACTGAATATCCGTACGATAAAATCAGACACTTTTCCTTTCCGTACCGCAGACAGAATTCCCAGCGGCAGCGCTACGATCATCATCAGGGCCAGCGACGTCAGGGCCAGTTTCAGCGTGGGCCACAGTCTGGACAGGATCAGCTCCGCCACAGGTCTGCTGTAAGCGTAAGACGTGCCGAAGTCGCCGTGCAGACATGCGGTCAGCCAGTTGAAATACTGTGTAAGAAACGGTTCGTTCAGGCCGAGATTCTCCCTCGTCTGTTCCAGGATCTGCTCACTGGGAATCGTCCCGCTGGCCGCATACATGGCCTGTACCGGATCTCCCGGCGCAAGATACATCAGACAAAAGGTGATAAAACTGATCCCAAAAAGGACAACGGCCATCTGCAGAAGCCGTTTGGGCAAATCACGTTTCCTCATCTTATGTTTTCCTCTTTTCTTTTTACTTTTTATTATGACACTTACGGGAAAATAAAATAGAATTTTAGAATTTTGCGCACGAAAAAAACTGCTTCTTATCATCCGTAAGAACCATACTACAAGACAATTACAAGCAGTTCTCCTGACTTAAGATCAACGCTTCAGAACGCCTTCCCAGACTTCTGTCCAGTGGCATCTCTCTGTTCTGAAACTCCCTAACACAGTGACGGGATCGTACCGGACTCGCACCGATTTCTCTATGAATCCTTGCGGAACTTGTAACGGCCGGTTCATCAACCGGCAAATGTTATGAACTTATATTTTATCATAAGAACCGAAGCCGAAAATGTCAAGAGCATACGATCATATAAGAAACAATCGGTTACAGTTCAGCTGGCTGAACTGTTGCAAAATCCCCGGACAGTCTCTCAACTATTCGGGGATTCGATATAAGGACATTTCTTACAAAGTTCCGGAAGATCTCTCCGCTCGGCGTTGCACCATTTCAGACGTTCGTCCTGCTCCCGGCATTGTCCGCACCGCTCATACATGGTCACATCGCTGAGTTCCAGCTCCCGGAAGGCATAGGAATCATCTTTATTGATACAATACTGCTGCCGTCTGCTGATCTCACTTTTATGCTCCTTCAGCCACTGCTCCTGCTCCGGCGTCAGCGAATGTCCATGGGCGCAGAGCACATAATCCAGATCCGGCTGAAGACTCTCCGTGGCCTCCGGACTGCGGAATTCAATAAACGCGATATATCCTTGCCGGAGCAGTTCCTGGATCGGCTCCAGCACATCTTTGCCCGCGTTCAGGATCCGCCGGGCCGTCTTTGCATGATAAGTCTCCTCTTTTGGAAAAAAGACCCCTTGGGGCGATAAAAATCCATCTGCCATTCTGATACTCCCCTCACTGTCCCCGCCGCCTGCTGCCTTCTGATCATAACAGACAGGATACGGAACGGTTACTTTTCTTTCTTTTTGCCCAGGTTTTCTCCTTCTTTTGCCCGGTCGATGACCTGCTGGCGGAAATTGATCACCTGATGTTCATATTCTTCCTCCATAAAACGGGAAGTAATCATAAAATCCGCGGTTGCCTTATTATTTGCGATCGGGATATCGTACACCTGCGCGATTCGCAGCAGAGCTTTTACATCCGGATCGTGGGGCTGTGCTTCCAGCGGATCAGAGAAGAAAACGACAAAATTAATCACACCCTCGACGATCTTTGCCCCGATCTGCTGATCGCCGCCCAGCGGGCCGCTGTTGTATCCCTTCACCGGAAGGCCTGTAGCGTCTGCGATCATTCTGGCGGTCGTCCCGGTTCCGCACAGAAAATGCCGAGACAGAACATCCTTGTGTTCTTCACACCACTGGATCATCTCCTGTTTTTTCCCGTCATGGGCGATCAGCGCGATGGTCTTCTGTTTTCCTATCGTAAAACTGATACGATCCTTGCTCATTAAGAATACCTCCTTTTCACTCAAATAAGCGTGTCCGGAGTCTGCGGCAGTTTCCGAATTTTTCTGTCGCAGCGCCCAGACACGCTTCCGATATCCGAGTACAGATCAATATTCCTGAACGTATGCCGCGACCTGCTTATCCCAGATCTGAATGTGATTCAGAAGCCACTCCACAACGTTTTTCTTTACCGCTTCCACAAAAGCTTCCGTCGGGCCTTCTTCCTCTTCAAGCATATTTCTCAGATCTTCTACCGCCTGAACAAATTTTGCATGCTGATCCTTATGCGCCTGAAGCAGCGGATACTGATGCTCTTCCTGAAGTTTCTCCTCATCCTTAAAGTGAAACTCCGTATAATCCATCAGAAAGTCCAGAGTCTGCACTGCCACGTTCTTTTCCTTGCCCGGGATGCAGTCCTCGGTCAGCTTGTTGACTCTCGCGATCAGCTCTCTGTGCTGATCATCGATCTCCTGATTTCCCGTCTCAAGATACTTGTCAAATGTGATACTCATATCTCTCTGTCCTCCTTACTCTTCCGGCTGG
>DXEK01000126.1 GCA_019115005.1 Candidatus Fusicatenibacter merdavium
GAAAACGCAGAGCCTGCGGGCATCTGGTCCATCAATTTTCATTCAAAGTTTGTATTTTTTCTTCCGCTATGATAGAATAGACAGGTATCATTGATTATTCCTGCCGGCAGTGTTCTGCCCGGAGAAAAAAGCAGGCAGATGAAAGGAACGCTGCAGCAAATACATTACCTTAATTCGTAAAATAAATGGCTTACGAATCATATACGAATTATTATGCGGAATGAACTGTAACAAGATAGAATGAAATAGAACAAAAAAGGTGTTGCATATATGGCAAAATAGCTGATAAACTATTGAAAAATGCCTGATCATGGGAGTGGATATAATATGATTGCAATTATTGATTATGACGCCGGAAATATAAAAAGTGTGGAGAAAGCGCTGCAGCTTCTTGGCGAGGAGACTGTGCTGACAAGAGACAGGGATTGTCTTCTGGCGGCGGATAAGGTGATCCTTCCCGGCGTCGGGAGTTTTGGCGACGCGATGGAAAATCTGAAAAATTTTGGCCTGATTCCGGTGATCCACGAGATCGTCGAGCGGAATGTTCCTTTTCTTGGGATCTGTCTCGGCCTTCAGCTGTTGTTTGAGCGCAGCGAGGAATCGCCCGGGGTGGAGGGGCTTGGAATCCTTCCCGGAGAAATTCTCCGGATACCGAAGGCGGAAGGCCTGAAGATCCCGCACATGGGCTGGAATTCTCTGGAACTGACCGGAAACGGGAGATTGTTTCAGGGAATCGGTGAGGAGCCTTACGTCTATTTCGTCCATTCTTATTATCTGAGGGCTACGGATCCGGATATTGTGACTGCGGTTGCCAGATACGGTGTGGAGATCCATGCGTCTGTGGAGAAGAACAACGTGTTTGCCTGCCAGTTCCATCCGGAAAAGAGTTCGAAAACCGGCCTTGCGATCCTGAAAAATTTCGCGAAGATCTGATTGGTCATGGAGGTAGCTTATGTTCACAAAGAGAATTATACCGTGTCTGGATGTCAATAACGGCAGAGTGGTCAAAGGCGTCAATTTTGTCAATCTGAAAGACGCCGGGGATCCTGTGGAGATCGCAAAAGCCTATGATCAGGAAGGCGCGGATGAACTGGTGTTTCTGGATATCACGGCGTCGTCGGACAACAGAAAGACTGCGGTGGAGATGGTCCGCAAGGTTGCGGCAAGCGTTTTTATCCCGTTTACCGTAGGCGGGGGGATCCGCACGGTGGAGGATTTTCGCAGTCTGCTGCGGGAAGGCGCAGATAAGATTGCGGTGAATTCCGCGGCGATCATGCATCCGGGGTTGATCCGTGAAGCGGCGGACAAGTTCGGAAGCCAGTGTGTCGTTGTGGCGATTGACGCGAAGAGACGGCCTGACGGGGGCTGGAATGTATACAAAAACGGCGGCCGTGTGGATATGGGACTGGACGCTGTAGAGTGGGCTGTGAAGGCAGAACAGCTGGGCGCTGGAGAAATCCTGCTGACCAGTATGGATTGTGACGGGACAAAGGCTGGATATGATCTG
Source organism: Candidatus Fusicatenibacter merdavium (assembly GCA_019115005.1). GTDB lineage: Bacteria > Bacillota > Clostridia > Lachnospirales > Lachnospiraceae > Fusicatenibacter > Fusicatenibacter merdavium. Next base: position 1,508 of record DXEK01000126.1, read on the forward strand.
GAGCTGACGCGTGCCATTGCGGAACACGTGGAGATTCCGGTGATCGCTTCGGGCGGAGCCGGTACGATGGAACATTTTTACGAGGCGTTTACGGAAGGAAAAGCAGACGCGGTCCTCGCTGCCTCCCTGTTCCATTTCAGGGAACTGGAGATCCGCCAGGTGAAGGAATATCTGGCTGAGCGGGGGATTCCGGTGCGTCGATGAGAACAGAGGACGCACGGAAGGAAAACGACCGCATATACAAAAGATAAAGGAGGGAACGCTTATGCCGCCAATCAGCGGAAGCTGGGAAAAGGCTCTGAAAGGCGAGTTTTCCAAAGACTATTATAAAAAGCTTTTTGTCAAAGTCCGGGAGGAGTATCAGACCAGGACGATCTATCCCCCTGCGGACGATATCTTCAATGCATTTCATTTCACGCCTCTGGAGGAAGTAAAGGTGGTCATTCTGGGGCAGGATCCTTACCATGAACCGGGACAGGCTCATGGTCTCTGCTTCTCTGTCAAGCCGCATGTACCGATTCCACCGTCTTTGGTGAATATTTACAAGGAACTGGAGGACGATCTCGGCTGTTACATTCCCAACAACGGTTATCTGGAAAAGTGGGCCCGCCAGGGCGTTCTGATGTTGAATACCGTTCTGACGGTACGTGCCCATCAGGCAAATTCCCATAAAGATATCGGCTGGGAACAGTTTACGGATGCAGCCATCCGTGTGCTGGCGGATCAGGACCGGCCGATGGTCTTTGTCCTCTGGGGCAAGCCGGCGCAGAGAAAGAGAGAGATGATCTATAATCCGAAGCATCTGATCTTGGAATCCGCACATCCCAGTCCGCTGTCCGCCTATCGTGGATTCTTCGGCAGCCGTCCGTTTTCGAAGATCAATGAGTATCTGAAGGAGAACGGACTTGCGCCGATCGACTGGCAGATTGAAAATATCTGATGGTGTTTCGGAAAAATAAAAATAGAAGGGCGGTATTATGAAAAAGAGTTCACTTCTGAGAAATACTTCCATTCTGATGATAGCCACGATTGTTTCCAGGGTGATCGGACTTCTGTACCGGAGTCCGCTGGGCGCGGCCATCGGGACGGAAGGTCTGGGTTACTATGGTACGGCGAGCAATGTATATGTGATTTTGCTTCTGATCTCATCTTACAGCATTCCGATGGCTGTTTCGAAAATCGTTTCCGAACGTCTGGCGCTGAAACAGTATGAAAATGCTCAGCGAGTGTTCCACGGTGCGCTGGTCTATGCGGTGATCGTGGGCGGCCTGGCTGCGCTTGTGGCTTTTTTCGGAGGCAAATATCTGCTGGCCTACAATCAGCAGAATGCGCTGCCTGCGCTGCAGGTACTGGCGCCGACGATCTTTCTGTCGGCGATCCTCGGAGTTCTGCGGGGATATTTTCAGGCGCATAATACGATGGTTCCCACGTCTGTGTCGCAGATTCTGGAGCAGATCGCAAATGCGATCGTCAGTATCGCGGCCGGCTATCTGCTGATCTCTGCGTTTGCGACGGACAGCACTTCAAAGGCGATCTACGGTTCTGTCGGCGGTACGATGGGCACCGGAGCGGGCGTTCTCGTCGGGCTACTGTTCATGCTTTTTGTCTACGGCGTGAACCGGAAAGGGATTCACAAAAAAATCGAGAGGGACCGGTATCATGCGCAGGAAAGCTACAGCAGCATTCTGAAGACGCTCTTTTTTATGGTGACTCCGGTTATCTTTACAACGTTCATCTACAATGCCAATGCGTATGTGGACAATTATATTTATTCCAGTCTGATGGGATGGCATGGGGTGGCAAGCAGCACGATCAATGAGGCCTACGGTGAATTTTCCAACTATTATGTGACATTGATCAACGTCCCGCTGGCGCTTGCAAGCGCTTCTGCTTCCGCGATGATGCCGGAAGTCTCCGGTGAATTTGCGACGGGGGATTACTGCGAGGCCAATTCCAGGATTCTTCAGACCATCCGTCTGACGATGTTTGTGTCGATTCCGGCTGCTGTCGGACTCGGAGTGCTGTCGTTCCCGATCACAGGGGTCTTATTCCCGGGCAGCACGGATCTGTCTGCGTGGCTGCTGCTGGGCGGATCGGTTTCTGTAGTTTTTTCCGCACTGTCTACGATCACAAACAGCGCGCTGCAGTCGATCGGAAAACAGAAGATCGCCCTTAGAAACGCGGCGGTCTCTCTGGCTCTGAATGTTGCGGTGGTTTCCGTCATCCTGGCGATATCTGAGAAACCGGGTATATTTGCTGTGCTGATCGCCAATATTGCGTTTTCTGTGAGCATGTGTTTCCTGAACAACCTGTCCATACGGAAGTATCTGCGGTTCCGGAATGAGTTCCGCAATACGTATCTGATGCCGCTGGCGGCAGCCGCGTGCATGGGTGTTGTAACCTGGATTGTTTATTACGGACTGTTCCTGTTGACCAGAAGACCGGCGATCTGCCTGGTCATTGCGATCGTCATCGCGGTGCCGCTGTATCTGATCCTGTATGTGCTGATCACGCACACGACAGAGGAGGAAATGCGGAAATTCCCGATGGGGAGTAAGATTGTTCGGGTTCTTCGGATCCTAAGAATCTATTGAACAATACTGAGAAGAACAGGCTGCTGTGGGCGGCCTGTTCTTCTTGTATAAGTTTTTCTAATGAAATGCATTACTTATTTCGATTGAAAGGAGAGGCGGCGGAATTTACAATAAAAGCAGAATGGCGAAAAGGAGGAACAATTCATGGAACAGAAAGCGGGTTTGGGATTTGGGTTCATGCGTCCGCCGTTCAAAGACGATGAGGTGGACATGGAACTGGTCAGAAAAATGGTTGACACATTCATGGAAAACGGATTTACCTATTTCGACACGGCTTACAAATATTGCCGCGGTCTCTCGGAACCTGCGCTCAGAGAAGCGCTTGTGGACCGCTATCCAAGAGACAGTTATATCCTTACGACCAAACTTTCCAATGAATTTATGCACAGCAAAGAGGAGCAGGAAGAGGTCTTTGAGGACCGGCTGAAGCGTCTGAACTGTGGATATATTGCTCGACGAGATCCTGACAGCGCATCCGGAGATTGAAGTAGTGCAGCTTCAGGTGAATTATCTGGATTGGGAGAACGAGAGCATCCAGTCCCGAAAGTGTTATGAGGCAGCGAGAAAGCATGGTAAGCCGGTCATCGTGATGGAACCGATCAAAGGAGGAACCCTGGTGAAGCTTCCAAAGGAAGCAGAGACACTTCTGAGAGACTACGATGCGAACGCTTCTACTGCTTCCTGGGCGCTCCGGTTTGCAGCAAGCCATGAGGGGGTAATGATGGTGCTTTCCGGTATGAATTCCATGGAGCAGCTGGAAGATAACATACACACCATGAAGGATTTTCAGCCGATGAAGGAAGAAGAGTTCCGTCTCTGCGCGGAAGCGGCACGACTGATCCAGAGCAGCCTGACGATTCCCTGTACCGGCTGCGGTTACTGTATGGTACAATGTCCCAAACATATTCCTATTCCGGAGTACTTTGCACTGTTTCAGCACGGCTATATGACGACTCAGATGGTCTATTATTATAATCTGACTCAGAGGCATGCCAGGGCGGGGGACTGCATCCGCTGTCATCAATGTGAAAAGCATTGTCCGCAGCACATTGAGATCACAAAGCATCTGCAGGAAATTTCAGTAAAATTTGACGGCTTCCAGGGTTGGAGGTAGAGAAGAGACTGGAAAACAGCTGTGGCATGGAGCATGTCACAGAAAGCGTATTAAAAGATGGACTGTGAAAAAGGAGGCAGCCGTTCGTCTGGCGGAACGGCTGCCTCCTTTTTCACTGCACACCCGAAGGCGTACCACTGTTATTGATTTAATACTGAGTAAAGCGGTTTCCTGCAGCCGCTTTAGGATCAGGCGTCCTTTTCGTTTTCCAGGGCAAGATTTTTGTTTGCCGTGGAGAGCATCAGCTTGATACGGTTGAGCTGGTTTACCTCCGAAGCGCCCGGATCGTAATCAACGGCTACGATGTTTGCCTTCGGATATTCTTTCCGGATCGCCTTGATAACGCCTTTTCCGACGATGTGATTCGGCAGACACGCGAACGGCTGTGTGCAGACGATGTTAAACACACCGTTATGGATCAGTTCCATCATCTCACCGGTCAGGAACCATCCCTCGCCGGTCTGGTTTCCGACAGACACGATCGGGGAAGCATACTGCGCCAGATCTTCGATACGTGCCGGCGGATCAAAGTGCCGGCTCTTTTTGAACTCCTCCACTGCGGCGCTGCGCAGCCAGTCGATGGCTTTCAGGCCGGCGTTGGACAGAAGCGCGGTGGACTTCTTTGCTCCCAGATGCTCTGCCTTGAAATTCGAGTTATAAAAACTGTAGCAAAAGAAATCGATCAGATCCGGGACGACGGCCTCGGCGCCTTCCTTCTCCAGGAGTTCCGCCAGGTGGTTGTTGGCTGCCGGAAGGAATTTTACAAGGATCTCTCCGACGATCCCGACTCTCGGTTTCTTTTCGTCGGTGATCGGGATATTGTCAAAGTCGCGGATCATGGTACGGCAGATCTGTTTGAAACGGGTATGGCTCATGCGTTTTCCGGAGACAAACTCGATGCAGATCTTTTCCCATTTTTTATGTAACCGGTCGGTGGTCCCTTTCTTCTGTTCATAAGGACGCATCCGGTAAGTACATCTCATCATGATATCACCGAACTCGGCAGCGTAGCACAGACGGCGCGCCAGTTCCGGTGTGATCTTGAATCCCGGATTTTCCTCGAGGCCGCTCAGGTTTACGGAGATGACGGGAATCTGTCCCATATCTGCTTTCTCCAGTGCTCTCCGGATAAATCCGATATAGTTGGAAGCACGGCATCCGCCGCCGGTCTGGCTCATGATGACAGCCACACGGTTCAGGTCATATTTGCCTGACAGCAGCGCCTGCATGATCTGGCCGACCACCATCAGAGACGGATAGCAGGCATCGTTGTTGACATATTTCAGTCCGACATCCACCGCTTCCTTGTTGTCGTTGGGAAGCACCTCCAGGTTATAGCCGCAGGCATTGAATGCCGGCTGCAGCAGGGAGAAGTGGATCGGAGACATCTGCGGACAGAGGATCGTGTAATCCTTGCGCATTTCCTTGGTAAACACCGGTTTTTTAATTGAAGCCGGAAGGATATCTCTCGGTTCGTCTTTTTTCTCATGGGCGCGGATCGCGGCGAGCAGGGAGCGTACGCGGATCCGGGCAGCGCCCAGGTTATTGACTTCATCGATCTTCAGGCAGGTATAGATCTTTCCGCTGTTGGTCAGGATCTCGTAGACCTGATCGGTTGTCACCGCGTCGAGACCGCATCCGAAGGAATTCAGCTGAATCAGATCCAGATTGTCCTGCGTCTTTACAAAATTGGCTGCTGCATACAGGCGGGTGTGGTACATCCACTGGTCATTGACACGGAGCGGACGTTCCAGAGGCGCCAGATGGGAGACGGAATCCTCCGTCAGCACACACAGCCCATAGGAATTGATCATATCCGGGATTCCGTGATGGATCTCCGGGTCGATGTGGTACGGACGTCCCGCCAGAACGATCCCGCGCCGTCCGGTTTCCTTCATATAACGGAGCGTTTCCTCTCCCTTTTTCTGAATGTCTTTGCGTGCACGTGCAAGTTCCTGCCATGCCGCATGGACGGCAGCACGGACTTCCTGTTCGGGGATCGTAGAAAACTCCTTTACAAGGCCGTCTGCGATGGTCGTCTCGCTGGTCAGCGCCAGGAACGGATTGCGGAATACGATCGACGGATCGTCCAGTTCGTCAATGTTGTTTTTGATGTTTTCCGCATAGGAGGTAACGATCGGGCAGTTGTAATGGTTGACTGCGTCCGGAAACTCGTTGCGCTCATAAGGAATGCAGGGGTAGAAGATAAACTTCACGCTATGCTTCAGCAGCCAGGTCACATGTCCGTGGGCCAGCTTCGCCGGATAACACTCGGACTCGCTGGGAATGGACTCTATCCCCAGTTCGTAAATCTTTCTGGTAGAGGTAGGGGAGAGCACTACCTGGTATTTCAGTTTTGTAAAGAACGTGAACCAGAACGGATAATTTTCAAACATGTTCAGGACACGGGGGATACCGACTTTTCCGCGGACTGCCTCGTCCTCCGGAAGAGGGGTATAGCCGAAAATCTTCTTATATTTGTAATCAAACAGATTCGGAATGTGGTCCTTGTTTTTCTCTTTTCCGATTCCGCGTTCGCAGCGGTTGCCGCTGATGTACTGGCGGCCGCCGGAGAATTTATTGATGGTCAGACGGCAGTTGTTGGTACAGCCCTTGCAGTTTGCCATCGTTGTGGAGTATTTCAGCGTGTTGATTTTCTCGATCGGAAGCATGGTCGTTTCCTTGTCCGCGCTGTAGCGTTCCCGTGCGATCAGTGCGGCGCCGAAAGCTCCCATGATTCCGGCGATATCCGGACGGATCGCCTCACAGTCTGCGATGCGCTCAAAGCTTCGGAGTACTGCGTCGTTGTAGAAGGTACCGCCCTGTACGACGATATGGCGGCCGAGTTCTGTGGCGTCAGAAACTTTGATCACCTTGTACAGCGCATTCTTGATAACGGAGTAAGCCAGGCCTGCGGAGATATCCGCCACGGAAGCGCCTTCCTTCTGCGCCTGTTTTACCTTGGAGTTCATGAATACGGTACAGCGCGTTCCCAGATCGATCGGGTGCTTTGCAAACAATGCTTCGTGAGCGAAATCCTGTACACTGTAATTCAGGGACTGGGCAAAGTTCTCGATGAAGGAGCCGCAGCCGGAGGAGCAGGCTTCGTTCAGCTGAACGCTGTCGACGGTGCCGTTTTTGATCTTGATGCACTTCATATCCTGTCCGCCGATGTCCAGGATGCAGTCCACTTCTGGATCGAAGAATGCCGCTGCGTAATAGTGGGAGATTGTTTCTACTTCTCCCTCGTCCAGCAGCAGAGCAGCCTTAATCAGCGCCTCCCCGTAACCGGTGGAGCAGGAGTAAGCGATATGAGCGCTGTCCGGCAGCTGCTCATAAATTTCCTGGATCGCCCGGATCGAAGTCGCCAGAGGATTTCCGTTATTATTGCTGTAGAAAGAGTATAGCAAAGCGCCGTCTTCGCCGACGAGCGCCGCTTTCGTTGTAGTGGAGCCGGCGTCGATGCCCAGATAGCAGTTTCCCTCGTAGGTGGCGAGATCAGCGGTCGCCACGTTGTTGACACTCTGACGCTCCAGGAATTTATCATAATCCTCCTGACTCGCAAACAGAGGTTCCATACGTGCAACCTCAAAATCAAGGGTGATTTTTTCTTCCATGCGTTTCTGCAGAGCTGCCAGGGAAACGGTGACTTTTTCATCTGCGTTCATCGCGGATCCCATAGCCGCGAACAAATGGGAATTTTTCGGTGCAATCGTATGTTCCTCATCCAGCTTCAGCGTACGGACGAACGCCGCCTTCAGTTCGGACAGGAAATGAAGCGGACCGCCGAGGAAAGCGACATGTCCCCGGATCGGCTTTCCGCAGGCAAGACCGGAGATCGTCTGGTTTACAACCGCCTGGAAAATAGAAGCCGCCAGGTCTTCCTTCGTGGCACCGTCGTTGATCAGCGGCTGGATATCTGTCTTTGCAAAGACACCGCAGCGCGCTGCGATCGGATAGATCGCCCGGTAGTTTTTCGCATATTCATTCAGACCAGTGGCATCACACTGAAGCAGGGAAGCCATCTGGTCGATGAAGGAACCCGTACCTCCGGCACAGATACCGTTCATTCGCTGTTCTACGTTGCCGCCTTCAAAATAAATAATCTTTGCATCCTCGCCGCCGAGCTCGATCGCCACATCTGTCTGAGGGGCAAGCGCCTTCAGGGATGTGGAAACGGCGATAACCTCCTGGACAAAGGGGATTTCCAGATGTTTTGCCAGGGTCAGCCCGCCGGAGCCGGTGATCACCGGATGCACAATATGTTCGCCGATCTGCCCGGAGGCTTTTTTGAGCAGGTGGGCCAGAGTTTCCTGGATGTTGGCGTAGTGACGCTCATAGTCGGAAAACAAAAGGTTCTGTTCTTCATCCAGAATGGCGATCTTAACAGTGGTGGAACCGATGTCGATTCCAAGATTGTATGTTTTTTCGTTCATAGATGATCATTCTCCTTACTAAATTCCAAGACAACAGAATAGGGCTCCTGCGTAGATCTCTGTAAAAAAACAGGATTGCCGGCCGTCCGGAGGGGACAGTGGCAATGAGGGGATCCGCGCGAGGCGCCACATTGATAATAAGTAGGAATCGTACACATTATACGACAAAAGCTGAGGAATTACAAATGGAAAAAGCAGGCGGCAATTCAAATTTTTTATAAATAATGCATAAAAATTGGGACGGATTCCGCGCTGCCTTCTCTGCCGCCGCGGCCTGCGCTGAGGCAGAAAAGGCTGCGCGGAATCCTGGCGGTGGCGGGAGGGAAAGACTGTTACCCGGGTTATGCAGAGGTTTGCGATTTCTGGTTGAAAATGGGTGGGGGAAAAGTTATAATAGGGAGAATGCTGTTTTGCGCTGCCGGGGGATGTGAAGGTGTGTCCGGCGGCGGAGCAGATGGATGATGGAAGAAAGGATGTAGTTTGATGGGAAAGTATAGAATTCTGGCGGAGGAAGGGCGCGCGAAGCGGGCGGAGTTTGAGACGGTTCACGGGACGATCCAGACGCCGGTGTTTATGAATGTCGGGACGGCTGCGGCGATCAAGGGAGCGGTCTCCACGATGGATCTTCAGGAGATCAAGGCGCAGGTAGAACTCTCGAATACGTATCATCTTCATGTACGGCCGGGAGATGAGATCGTGAAGAAGATGGGAGGTCTTCATAAGTTTATGGTCTGGGATAAGCCGATTCTGACGGATTCTGGCGGATTTCAGGTGTTTTCGCTGGCGGGGCTGCGGAAGATCAAGGAGGAAGGTGTTTATTTCCATTCTCATGTGGACGGGCGTAAGATCTTTATGGGGCCGGAGGAGAGTATGCAGATCCAGTCGAATCTGGCTTCCACGATCGCGATGGCGTTCGACGAGTGTCCGTCCAGTGTCGCGGACCGGAAGTATGTGCAGGATTCTGTGGACCGGACGGCGCGGTGGCTGCTGCGCTGCAAAAAGAAGATGCAGGAACTGAATCAGCGGGAGGATACGATCAATCCGCATCAGATGCTGTTTGGGATCAATCAGGGCGCGATCTACCCGGATATCCGGATCGATCATGCAAAACGGATCCGGGAGATGGATCTGGACGGATATGCGGTCGGCGGTCTTGCGGTCGGCGAGAGCCATGAAGAAATGTATCATATCCTGGAGGAGGTCGTGCCGTATCTGCCCAAGGACAAACCCACCTACCTGATGGGCGTCGGGACGCCGGCGAATATCCTGGAAGGAGTGGAGAGGGGCATCGACTTTTTCGACTGTGTTTATCCCAGCAGAAATGGCCGTCACGGCCATGTTTACACCAACCATGGCAAAATGAATCTGTTCAATCAGAAATACGAACTGGATCCGCGTCCGATCGAGGAGGGCTGTCAGTGTCCGGCTTGCCGCCACTACAGCAGAGCTTATATCCGCCATCTGCTGAAAGCCAAGGAAATGCTCGGAATGCGGCTCTGTGTTCTCCACAACCTGTATTTCTACAACAATATGATGGAAGAAATCCGCACCGCCCTGGAAGAAGGCCGATTCGCAGAATATAAACGCGCGAAGCTGGACGGCATGCGGGGCGAATGATCAAAGCCCGCGCAGACTGTATGAAAGCGTAGTTTCTGCAGGCATCCAGCCCATTGTGAAGCAATTTTCAATGGCTGGATGCGGTAACCGTTCAACCGGCTGAACGGTTACATCATTTTTAAACAAAATTCCAGAAAAGACTTGCTGAAATGTCAAATATTGTGTATTATGGTAATAGTTTTTTCAAATGGAAAAAGCAAGTTGTAAAAATCAGGAGGAATGAAAATGTTAATAGCAAGCAGTTCTGCTTCAGGTGCGATGAGCATGGGGTCTCTGTTGATCTGGATCGTTGTTATGATCGCTATGTTCTATTTTCTGTTGATCCGTCCGCAGAAAAAAGAGCAGAAAAAAATGCAGGCAATGCTCAGTGAGATGGCAGTAGGTGATGCGGTTGTCACCACAGGAGGGTTTTACGGAATCATCATTGATATCACCGACGAGGATGTGATCGTCGAATTCGGAAATAACAGAAACTGCCGTATTCCGATGCGCAAGAGTGCGATTGCGGAAGTTGAAAAACCGGAGTTGGCTTCCTCTGAGACAAAGGAAGAGAAGACAAAGGACGAAAAGAAAAAAGAAGAGAAAAAGAAATAATACAGTGAAATACGGTATGGCGCCACGATTTTTCCAGTTTCGCGGCGTCATATTTGTTTTTTATACAAATTATTATTGAAATCACCCTAAAAATGCCGTATTATATAACCTAAGAATTCTTTGAGGAAAGAGGTAAAGGTTATGGAATTTCGGATTGGACTGATTCATGGAGACGGCATAGGACCGGAAATTGTCACGGAGGCAAAGAAGGTTCTGGATGCCGTCTCTTGTGTATATGGACATTCTTTTGACTATACGGATCTTCTGCTGGGCGGCGCTTCCATTGATGCCTGCGGTGTTCCGCTGACGGATGAGACGGTAGAGGAAGCGAAGAAGTGTGACGCTGTGCTGATGGGCTCCATCGGCGGCGACGCAAAGACTTCCCCGTGGTACCAGCTGCCGCCGGAAAAGCGGCCGGAGGCCGGATTGTTGCGGATTCGAAAAGAACTTGGCCTGTTTGCAAATCTCCGTCCGGCATATTTATATGATGAATTGAAGGATGCCTGCCCGCTGAAGCCGGAGATCATTGCCGACGGCTTTGACCTGGTGATCATGCGGGAACTGACCGGCGGTCTGTACTTCGGAGAGAGAAAGACCGTCGTGGAAGACGGCGTGAGAAAAGCTGTGGATACTCTGACATATAATGAAAATGAGATCCGCCGCATTGCGATCCGTGCGTTTGATATTGCACGGAAGAGAAGAAAAAAAGTGACCAGTGTGGATAAGGCCAACGTCCTGGATTCTTCCCGTCTCTGGAGGGCGGTTGTGGAGGAAGTGGCAAAAGACTATCCAGATGTGACGCTGGAACATATGCTGGTAGACAACTGCGCGATGCAGCTGGTTCGTAATCCTGCGCAGTTTGATGTGATCCTGACAGAGAACATGTTTGGAGATATTCTGTCCGACGAGGCGAGTATGGTGACCGGTTCCATCGGAATGCTGTCTTCCGCAAGTCTGAACGAAACCAGCTTCGGCCTTTATGAGCCGAGCCACGGTTCTGCGCCGGATATCGCAGGAAAGAACATTGCAAACCCGATCGCGACGGTCCTGTCGGCAGCGATGCTGCTCCGCTATTCTCTGAATCTTGACGCGGAGGCGGACGCTGTGGAACAGGCTGTGAAACAGGTGCTGAAAAAAGGATACCGCACGGTCGATATCATGTCGGAAGGATGTACGCAGGTCTCCACGACGGAGATGGGAGATCTTCTGGCAAAGGAAATCAAATAACCGTTCAGAGAGTTGAACTGGTTTGAAAATCAATCTGTCCAGGAACAGTAAGGAGGAGAACATAGATGAAAAGTGATGCAGTAAAGAAAGGAATCGCCCAGTCACCGCAGCGTTCGCTGTTGCGGGCTCTGGGATTGTCTGAGGAGGAACTGAAAAAACCGCTGGTCGGAATCGTCAGTTCTTATAATGAGATTGTGCCGGGTCATATGAACCTGGATAAAATTACAGAGGCAGTGAAAATGGGCGTCGCGATGGCAGGCGGTGTGCCGATCGTCTTCCCGGCGATTGCTGTCTGCGACGGGATCGCGATGGGGCATGTCGGAATGAAATATTCCCTGGTGACCCGTGATCTGATTGCGGATTCCACGGAATGTATGGCTACGGCTCACCAGTTTGATGCGCTGGTATGCATTCCGAACTGTGATAAAAATGTGCCCGGACTTCTGATGGCGGCCGCAAGGATCAATGTCCCGACGGTTTTCGTCAGCGGCGGCCCGATGCTGGCAGGACGGGTAAAGGGAAATAAGACCAGTCTTTCCAGCATGTTTGAGGCGGTAGGCTCTTATGCAGCGGGAACCATGACAGAAGAGGATGTCATGGAGTTTGAGTGCAAGACCTGTCCGACCTGCGGTTCCTGTTCCGGCATGTATACCGCAAACAGTATGAACTGTCTGACCGAGGTGCTCGGCATGGGTCTGAAAGGAAACGGAACGATCCCTGCGGTTTACTCGGAGCGCCTGGTGCTCGCCAAAAAGGCAGGTATGCAGGTGATGGAACTTCTCAAGAAGAATATCCGTCCGAGTGATATCCTGACGAAAGACGCGTTCATGAATGCCCTGACGGTGGATATGGCGCTGGGATGCTCTACCAACAGTATGCTTCACCTTCCGGCGATCGCCCATGAAGCGGGCGTCGAACTGAACCCGGAGATCGCGAACGAGATCAGTGAGAAAACCCCGAATCTCTGCCACCTGGCTCCGGCTGGCCATACGTACATCGAGGAACTGAACGAGGCAGGCGGCGTCTATGCGGTTATGAATGAACTGAACAAGCTGGGACTGCTCCATACAGACTGTATGACAGTGACAGGGAAAACCGTCGGCGAAAACATCGAAGGCTGCGTCAACAAGAATCCGGAGGTCATCCGTCCGGTGGAGAATCCGTACAGCAAAACTGGCGGCATCGCGGTTCTGAAAGGAAATCTTGCGCCTGAGACTGCGGTCGTCAAACGTTCCGCTGTCTGCGATGAGATGCTGGTGCATGAGGGACCTGCCCGCGTGTTCGACTGCGAGGAAGACGCGATCGAGGCGATCCGCAGCGGTAAGATCGTGCCGGGTGATGTGGTCGTGATCCGTTACGAAGGCCCGAAAGGCGGCCCGGGTATGAGAGAGATGCTGAATCCTACCAGCGCGATCGCAGGTATGGGACTGGGAGATTCTGTCGCACTGATCACCGACGGACGTTTCTCCGGTGCGTCCCGCGGCGCATCCATCGGCCATGTATGCCCTGAGGCGGCTGTCGGCGGCCCGATCGCTCTTGTAAAAGAAGGAGATCTGATCAAGATCAATATTCCGAAGCATTCTCTGGAACTGGCGGTGGACGAGGAAGAACTTGCCAGAAGAAAGGCGGAGTGGAAGCCGCGTAAGCCGTCCGTGACGACCGGTTATCTGGGGCGATATGCAAAAATGGTGACGAGTGCGAGAAGAGGGGCGATCCTTGAGATCCCCGATTAAGATACAGTGAAAATTCAGATGGAGAGGAGAGTGGAACCATGCAGCTGACAGGTTCACAGATTATTATAGAGTGTTTGAAAGAACAGGGTGTGGATACGGTGTTCGGATATCCGGGAGGAACGATCCTGAATGTCTACGATGAGCTTTACAGCCACCCGGAGATTCACCATATCCTGACCTCCCACGAGCAGGGCGCTGCCCATGCCGCAGACGGATATGCCCGTGCGACAGGAAAAGTAGGCGTCTGTATGGCGACCAGCGGCCCCGGAGCCACCAATCT
>DXEK01000001.1 GCA_019115005.1 Candidatus Fusicatenibacter merdavium
CCCGGCAGTCCTGGCCGGCGCCGACGGTCCGGCTGAATCCGGAAATCAAAGATTTTTACCAGTTTACGACCGACGATCTGATCGTGGAGAATTATCAGCACGGGCCGAAGGTGGAAAAGATTCCCGTGGCTGTGTAAAAGACCGCAGCCGGACGGGTACAGATCATCAGAGTTACAGGCAGCGGGGCACAGAGTTTAAGTGCGCCGGGAGGAGGAGAACATGAAAGCAATTTTAAGCGCTGACAGAAACTGGGGTATCGGATATCAGAATAAACTTCTGGTGACGATCCCTTCAGATATGAAATTTTTCCGCGAGACGACGACGGGAAAGGTGATCGTGCTGGGAAGAAAAACGTTGGAGACGTTTCCGGGCGGACTGCCGCTGAAGAATCGTGTCAACATTGTTCTGACCCACGACAGAAGTTTACAGGTGAAGGATGCGGTGATCGTTCATGATAAAGAAGAATTGATGGAGGAGCTGAAAAAATATCAGGAAGAGGATATTTATGTGGTTGGCGGAGGTTCCGTCTACGAAATGATGCTGCCTTACTGTGACACCGCCTATGTGACAAGAATCGACATGGCTTATCAGGCGGACACTTTTTTCCACAATCTGGATGAGGATCCGGAATGGGAGTTGGTGGAAGAAAGCGACGAGCAGACTTGTTTTGATATTGAGTTTACCTTCACTACCTACAGAAGAAAACAGAAATGAAATGCTGCGGCAGAATGGCCGCTGAAGTCAGCGACGGGCTGACCGGAGCAGAAAAGTCCATACAGAAGTAATGCGGCAGCCCCCGGAGAGCAGAATCTCAGTACTCTTCGGGGGCTGTTCCTATGAAATCAGTGCTTCTGTGGGTCAGACGTCTTTTTCTGTGCTGTTCTTCTCCATGAATTTTCTCCTGTTCCTGCAGACAGCAACGGTTTGGCTGAACTGTCATAAATCGTTTTCCTATATGACGAAATGTGCCGCTTTTCTATAAAATATATCATAAAACAGAGAATTTAGTTGATAAAATTTTATTATAACCGATAAATAAAATTTAATTTACATATTTCCTGAAAAAATGGCATATAAAAGAATGAACCATTCCAACACCGACAAGACGGAAAGGGGTCATTCTATGCTATTTTATACAGCGGTGCTGGAACTGCTCGAGAGCTATTTTCCCATACCCGGCTGGAAAAAACTCTTTCTCACAGGCGGATGTTTCTGGCTGTCAGATTATCTTCACAGAGGGATCTGCCCGTCTGTTCTGATGATCAACCGGACGGAGGAACACTGTGCGCTTTATTTTGCACATGGTCTGTACGATGTTACGGGGAAAATCTCTGAAAAGAATTTTCATGAGGCTGAAAAGCGTGAGATCAGCTTTATGAGAAAAAATTATCGTCCGAAGTTTGACACGGGGCTGCTGGAGACGTACCTGGCAGAACATCTCTTTGAAAAAAGCTCAGCGGTTCAGAGGGCAGAACTGTTGTAAAAAACGAGAGCCGGAAGGAACGTTTCCCAAAAAGGGGCGTTCCTTCCGGCTTTGTCTGTGATCGGCTGCCGTACAGGCCAGTTCCGGGGGATCAGGCAGCCGTTGCTTTTGTGTTTGCACTTGTATTACCGTGCCATTTCCAGCATTTTGTTTTTGATATCCTGTTCCAGCTGGGACAGTTCTTCCTCCGCCTGTTTTCTTTTCTGGCGGCCATCCTCCTGGATCTTCATGACTTCGTCCAGGGTAGAGATCAGCGTCATATTGGTCTGCTTTAATGTCTCCATATCTACGATGCCGCGCTCGGACTCTCTGGCGGTTTCCAGGGTGGCGGTCTTCAGGTTTTGGGCATTCTTCTTCAGGAGTTCGTTGGTCATGTCTGTCACCTGGCGCTGAGCCTTGGCTGCTTCTGTGGAGTGGTGGATGCCGAGGGCAATGACCATCTGGTTTTTCCACAGCGGGATCGTGTTTACGAGTGTAGACTGGATTTTCTCGGCCATGACGGAATCGTTATTCTGGATCATACGGATCTGGGGCGCCGTCTGGATGGAAACCATCCGGGTCAGTTCCAGATCGTAGAGCTTTTTCTCAAAGCGGATGCAGAGATCTTCCAGATCCTTAGCGGCCTGGGCGTCCTCGGCGAGACCGGAACGCTGGGCTTTTTCCTTCTTTTCTTTCAGCTCTGTGGATCGCACCAGTTCCAATTTTTTCTTCCCCGCCATGATGTACATGGTCAGCTCCTTAAAGTAGGACAGATTCTGCTGATACATCTGGTCGAGAACAGCGATATCCTTGAGCAGTTGCCGCTGATGGCCTTCCAGAGTATTGCAGATTTTGTTTACATTGACTTCCGCTTTGTCATATTTGGCTTTCATCGCTGCCAGCTTATTGCTGCTGCGTTTGAAAAAAGAAAACGGTCCTTTTTCTTCCTCTGCAGCGTCGAAGGCACGGAGTTCTGTAACGACTCCCGCCAGCAGATCGCCGACTTCTCCAAGGTCCTTGCTCCGGACGTTTTCCAGGGTCTTCTCGGAAAAATCTGCCATTTTCTTCTGCGCCCCGGCACCATACTGGAGGATCCCGTTGGTATTGTTCAGGTCGATCTGTGTCACAAAATTATCTACGATATTCCGCTCCTCAGCGGTGAGGACGGTCTCATCCATGACCTCGGTTTTCTTTTCCTCTTCCTGGACAGCGGGAGGTTCCGGTTCAGGAGCACCGAAACTTAACGTCGGAGCAGCGGTAAAATCTTTTACTTCATCACTCATGATAGTTCTCCTTTTTTGTGTGATATATCCGGCAGGCGGCTGCCGGGTCTGCGCAGGTGATTGCTGCGTTAAAACTTCATTTTATTGCCGGTCAGACCTTCCTGAGCCAGCATGGTTTCCAGCACCGAGATGTCAGAAGAAATATCCCAGGCAGTGCTCTGGAACAGATCATTCAGAAGAGTCTCAAAGGCATTGTTGATCGTGTCCAGTGTCTCCTCAATCTCTTTTTTTGTCTTCCGTATGTTCTCGCTCTGGATCGGTTCTTTTTCGAAACTCCGGTAGGAATCCAGAAGCTTCCAGGTGGTCGGCATATAGTAATTCATAAACTTCTGAAGATCCTGTGCCCTTTTTGGTTGTTTTTTAACGGCGTCCAGGATCCGGGAGACGATCAGTTCCAGTCTCTGGATCTTCGGCGCGATGGCCGTGCCGGACAGATCGTCGGCACACTGGTGGATGTTGGAGAGATAAGTCTCACATTCTTTGACCATATCCAGATATTCCGGGGAAAGTCCTTTTTCTGTCAGCTCCTGTTCCCGCTGGGCTTCCTGTTTCATCTTTTCTTCCTGCTGCCGTTCCAGATCAAGATACTGCTGATACATCTTGTCCGTGATCATCAGGCAGGTTTCCTGCCGGTCCAGATGTCCCTGGCGGAACATCCTCTTTTCCAGCATGGTGTGCACCTCATCCAGTGTGTCCTCGAGGGAGAGGTTCAGACGTTCCGACAGTTCCTCGATCGTAATATAATCCCGTGGGCCGATAAAATTCTGGCTCAGGCGAAAATGTTTGCAGAGCTGCCGGTTGGTCTTCCCCCGGTGGATCAGATATCCTCCCGCCGCCGTCGGGATCAGGCAGAACAGGAATGAAACGATCATTCCTGCCAGCGAAGAGTTGAAGCTTCCGCTCAGAAGAGCGATCAGAATCGACAGGAGCGGAATGCCGAAAACCATGGCCAGGATCGCGCCCACTGTGGTTTGAAAACCTCCGAGAAACGCCACGTCGGTAGTAGACATAAAAAGCTGCCTTCGTGTAATCGTACGGGCGGACGGCGGCTGCCACCGGTAACGCTGCGGCTGATAGGAACTGCGCTCCCCGGAAGTCTGTGTCCGGCTGCCGTAGGTATGTTCTTTGGTGTTATAAGGTTTTCCATTTATGGAGTCCGGTTTCCGGTAGCGCCGTTCCTGCTGCTGATACGGTCCTTCTTCCGGCGGGGTATCGAACGTCTGTCTGTTCCTGCGAGGATAGACAAACTGGTTGATCGAGTCGGTGATTTTCTGATTTAGCTGTTGAAAGTTCTGGGAATTGACGGCGTTGTCCACCAGATTTGAGACGTCGTCCCCCAGTTTTCTTAAGTCATCTTCAAAACTCATAGTAAATCCTTTCCCTGCGGTATCGATTGTTCCGGATAAAAATATTCCCGGTTTTCTGAAAAACTTCCATTCGGGTAAATTCCCTGATCGATGAAACTTTGCAGATCCTGGAGGACTTCTTCCTGCTCCAGGCCTGTTTTCTCAGCCAGCTCGGAGATCTCCACCTCCTGTCGGCCGTTCAGAAGTTTTCTGTACTTTTTCAGCGTCTGCTTTCGCGGCACATTTCTCGAAGCCGCAAGAGCAAACACAAAGGCGATCAGGTCCGCGCCGAGAAGCAGCAGAACCACTGCCAGCTTCCGGACGGAAAAACCTGTCAGAAACACGATCAGAAGACCGAGGATCACAAGCAGAACAAACGTTATCAGATACAGAAAAGTCAACGCTTCCGGGATCGTCCGGCAGGGCAAAAACGAGGATTTTTTTTCTTCTCTCAGATTTTTCCGGTCATTCATATCTCGAGTCCTCAATTCTGGCCGCGCCGATTCGGTCGGCCTATCCTTTGGGCCGGCGCAGCGATGCGCGGCCGTTTCAAACTGATATACCTATTATACTGTGCCTTTCCATTTTTCACAAGAAAAATGTGAAGGCGGACGAAATGAGGCCGGTGCAGGCGGCGTGCGTGTGGGCGGGCGGCTGCAAAGGCGCGAGAAAATCTAACCGTTCCGAAGCCCCGCCGGACAGGTACCGGAGCGATTCGACAGGAATTTCTGATAAATTCCCGTCTCAGCGCTCCTCAGGCTCCGGGCGTGAAGCCCTTCGCCTGCCCCGCCCTTCTTTCGTCCGCCACCCGCACAAAACCCTTTGCGGAATAGTTGATGGAAACGGCTGCAGTGTGTTACAATAAACTATTATAACAAAGCAGGCAATGTCTGAAAAAGGAGCGTAAGCTATGGTGAGAAGAAAAGCGAAAGAAGTCCGTATCGGGAACCGTGTGATCGGAGGGGACCATCCGATTCTGATCCAGTCGATGACAAATACAAAGACGGAAGATGTGAAGGCGACGGTAGAGCAGATCCACCGGCTGGAGGCGGCGGGCTGCGAGATCATCCGCTGTGCGGTGCCGACCATGGAGGCGGCGAAGGCTTTTTCTGAGATAAAAAAGGAGATTTCCATTCCGCTGGTGGCGGATATCCATTTCGATTACCGTCTGGCGATTGCGGCGATCGAGAACGGCGCGGATAAGATCAGGATCAATCCCGGCAACATCGGTTCCAAAGACCGGATCCGGGCGGTGGTGGATGCGGCAAAGGAACGCCGGATTCCGATCCGTGTCGGTGTGAACAGCGGTTCCCTGGAAAAGGAACTGGTGGAAAAGTATCATGGAGTGACCGCCGAGGGACTTGCCGAGAGCGCGCTGGACAAGGTGAAGATCATCGAGGATATGGGTTATGATAATCTTGTCATCAGCATTAAATCTTCCAATGTGCCGATGTGTGTGGAAGCCCATCTGGCGCTGGCGGATCAGACGGAGCATCCGCTCCATGTGGGGATCACAGAAGCGGGAACGCTGTTCTCCGGAAATATCAAGTCGGCGGTGGGACTTGGCATCCTTCTGTATCAGGGAATCGGCGATACGATCCGTGTGTCGCTGACCGGAGATCCGGTGGAGGAAGTGAAATCGGCGAAGCAGATCCTGAAAACCCTCGGACTGCGGAAAGGCGGGATCGAAGTGGTGTCCTGCCCGACCTGCGGCCGGACACAGATCGACCTGATCGGCCTGGCCAATCAGGTCGAGACGATGGTACAGGAATTCCCGCTGGATTTGAAGGTGGCCGTGATGGGCTGTGTGGTCAACGGCCCCGGCGAGGCCAAAGAGGCGGATATCGGTATCGCAGGCGGCAAAGGGGAAGGCCTTCTGATCAAGAAAGGCGAGATCGTGAAAAAAGTTCCGGAAGAAGAATTGCTCCAGATGCTTCGCGAAGAGTTGGAACACTGGGAGAACTGAAAAGACGTATCTGGAATGTCTTGGAAAATGATAAAAACGGCGGAAGGAGAAGCAATGAAAACAGTCGCCATGTGTGCAAGCATAAAATTTGGTTGCAGTCCAGACAGGTCTACGCATTTACTGCGTAGACCGTATGAAAACGTGGAGCCTGTGGGCATCCGGCCCATCGCGAAGCGATTTTCAATGGCCGGATGTCGTAACAGTTCAGCTGGCTGAACTGTTATGAAATTTGCGGAACAGATGAAACAGATCGCCTGGAAGCTGGAGACAGAGCAGAGCGTCAATGTGCTGCAGTGTGTATATAATGAACAGAAGGAACCTGTCGGGGAGGAAGCCTTAAAGCGTATCAAAGAGGCACATTACAGGAGGATCGATATGAGCGACGCCGTATACATTGTTGATATCGGCGGTTATATCGGGAACTCGGTCAGACAGGAAATTTCGTATGCCAGAGAAAAAGGAAAAGAAGTAATTTTTCACAGCAACGTATTTAAGGAAAGATAAATTTGGAAGGAAGAGGAAGAATGGACAGAGAATTTCAGGAAGTATTTCCCGGCGTGCAAGTCGAGAGCGGTCTGGAGGAACTGCTGCAAGGTGTTACGGTGCAGAGGGTTTCTCTGAGCAAAAAGAAAGATCTGCTCAGGATCTATCTGCACAGCCGGCAGTGGATCCATAAGCGGTATATTTACCAGCTGGAAGAACTGCTGAAACAGCAACTGTTTGCCAATGTTCCGATGCAGGTGAAGATCATTGAGAGGTTTCAGCTGTCTGCCCAGTATACGCCGGAAAATCTGCTGGAGGTGTATCGTTCCAGCATTCAGATGGAACTGAAGCGCCACAGTGTCTTTCTGTTCAATCTTTTTTATACCGCCAAGATTTCTTTCCCGGAATCGGATGTGATGAAGCTGGAGCTGGCGGATTCTGTGATTGCCCGGGAGAAAGAGGAAGAGCTGGTGCGGATCCTGGAGAAAATTTTCTGCGAGCGCTGCGGTCTGGATCTGAAAATCCATCCGGAGCTGGTAGAGCGGGAAGGCGAGAGCAAAGCCTTAAAAAACTCTGAGCGGAAAGTGGAAGAAGAGGTGCGCAGCGTTCTTGCCCATACGAAGATCGGGAAGCGCCTGACTCAGGGAGACGACGAAGCGGCGGAAACGCCCGCAGATGGAAACCAGGCGGAAAAACAGGGACAGGAGGCCGGGAAGACCGCGGCGAAGCACGGAGAAAAATCCGGACAGAAGGTCCAGCGCGGAGCCGGGAAAAAAGAATTCCACAGAGGCAAGCGGGGATTCGGCGGTTTCCGGGGGCGGAAAGACGACGACAGCAGAAGCCGCCGTTCTTCTAATCCGGATGTCCTTTACGGCCGCGATTTCGATGAGGAGAGCGTTGAGATCGCAAGCATCGAAGAGCAGCTGGGAGATGTGGTGATCCACGGAAGGGTTCAGAACGTGGACCGCAGAGAGATCCGCAATGAACGTACGATCTTCATGTTCACGATCACAGATTTCACCGACACGATCGGCGTGAAGATTTTCATGAAAAATGAAGAAGTGGCGGAACTGGCCGGCGCGATCAAACCGGGCGTCTTTCTGAAACTGAAAGGGCGTGCGACGGTGGACTCTTTCGACCGGGAACTGACGATTATGTCTGTGCTGGGGATCAAGAAGAGCAGTGATTTCCGTGTCGGACGGCGAGACACCAGCCCGATGAAACGGGTGGAACTGCACTGCCACACAAAGATGAGCGATATGGATGGCATCACGGACGCTGCCAGGCTGGTCAAGCGGGCTTATGAATGGGGACACCCGGCGATCGCGATCACAGATCACGGCGTAGTGCAGGCGTTTCCGGAGGCGAACCATGCGATGGAAGATATCGACGGTGCATACCGGAAAAAATATCAGGAAGAACATCCGGAGGTCACGAAGGAAGAACTGAAAAAGATTTCCGCACCGTTTAAGGTGATCTATGGAATGGAAGCCTACCTGGTGGACGATCTGAAAGATATCGTGACCAACAGCCGCAGTCAGAAGCTGGACAGTACTTACGTGGTTTTTGATATTGAGACCACAGGTTTTTCGCCGGTTGTGGACAAGATTATCGAGATCGGAGCGGTCCGCGTGGAGGACGGTAAGATCGTGGATCGTTTTTCTACGTTCGTCAATCCGAAAACGCCGATCCCGTTCCGGATCGAGACACTGACCCATATCAATGACAGCATGGTTCTGGATGCGCCGGTGATCGAGAAAGTGCTCCCGGAATTTATAAAGTTCTGTGAGGGCGCGGTGATGGTGGCTCACAATGCCGGTTTTGATATGAGCTTCATAGAACGAAACTGTGAACTTCAGGGGATTCAGAGGGAGTTTACGACCGCCGACACGGTGGCGATGGCCCGATTCCTTCTGCCGGGACTGAATCGTTTTAAACTGGACACGGTGGCAAAAGCGGTAGGAGTGCCCCTGGATAACCATCACCGGGCAGTGGATGATGCCGAATGTACGGCGCAGATCTTTCTGAAGTTTCTGACCATGATGAAAGAGCGTGACATCCTGGATCTGGATCAGCTGAATGAGCAGGGAAAAGTTTCGGAAAATACCGTGCGCAAGCTGCCCACCTACCACGCGATCGTGCTCGCAAAAAACGAGACAGGGCGTGTGAATCTGTACCGTATGGTGTCCGAATCCCATCTGAAGTATTATAACCGCCGGCCGCGCCTTCCGAAGAGTGTGTATCTGAAATATCAGGAGGGAATGATGATCGGCTCCGCCTGCGAAGCCGGAGAACTGTACCAGGCGCTGCTGCGCGGAGCGCCCGATGCGGAGATTGCCCGTCTCGTGGAGTTTTACGACTATCTGGAAATCCAGCCGCTGGGCAACAATGCGTTCATGATCAACAGTGACGATGTGTCGGCGGTCAACAGTGAGGAGGATCTGCAGGAGATGAACCGGAAGATCGTCCGGCTGGGCGAAAAGTTTCACAAGCCGGTGGTCGCCACCTGCGACGTCCATTTCATGGATCCGGAGGATGAAGTCTACCGTAGGATCATCATGACCGGAAAAGGTTTTGACGACGCGGACAATCAGGCGCCGCTTTACCTGCGCACGACGGAGGAGATGCTGGAGGAATTCTCCTATCTGGGCAGCGAGAAGGCGGAGGAAGTCGTGATCACCAATCCGCAGAAGATCGCCGATCAGATTGAGAAGATCTCGCCGATCCGCGCCGGGAAATTCCCGCCGATCATCGAGGATTCCGACAAGACGCTGCGGAAGATCTGCTATGACCGTGCCCATGAAATCTACGGGGAGGATCTGCCGGAGATCGTTTCCGCAAGGCTGGAACGGGAACTGAATTCGATTATCTCCAACGGATATGCCGTAATGTATATCATTGCCCAGAAACTGGTGTGGAAATCCAACGAAGACGGTTATCTGGTGGGATCGCGCGGATCTGTCGGTTCCTCCTTTGTGGCCACCATGGCCGGGATCACGGAAGTTAATCCGCTGAGTCCGCACTATTATTGCGAGAAATGTCACTACAGTGAATTTGACTCGCCGCGGGTAAAAAAATACAGCGGACGTTCCGGCTGTGATATGCCGGACGCTGTGTGTCCGAACTGTGGCGCACCGCTGAAAAAGGCCGGATTTGACATTCCGTTTGAAACTTTCCTGGGATTCAAGGGAAATAAAGAGCCGGATATCGACCTGAACTTTTCCGGAGATTATCAGAGTAAGGCCCATAAATATACGGAAGTTATCTTCGGCGCCGGACAGACCTTCCGCGCCGGAACGATCGGAACTCTGGCGGACAAGACGGCTTTCGGCTATGTGAAAAACTATTATGAGGAGCGGGGGCAGCACAAGAGAAACTGCGAGATCGACCGGATCGTGGAGGGATGCACCGGAATCCGCCGGACGACCGGACAGCATCCCGGCGGAATCATCGTGCTTCCCATCGGCGAGGATATTAACTCGTTCACACCGGTACAGCATCCGGCCAACGATATGACGACAGATATCATCACGACTCATTTTGACTATCACTCCATCGACTCCAACCTTCTGAAGTTGGATATCCTCGGACACGATGATCCGACGATGATCCGTATGCTGGAAGACCTGACAGGGCTGGACGCGCAGACGATCCCCCTGGATAATCCGGAGGTCATGTCGCTGTTCAAGAACACGGATGCGCTGGGGATCAAGCCGGAGGATATCGGCGGCTGCCCGCTGGGCTGTCTCGGAATCCCGGAGTTCGGCACAGACTTTGCGATCCAGATGCTTCTGGACACTAAGCCGCAGTCGTTCTCCGATCTGGTGCGGATCGCAGGTCTGGCCCACGGTACAGACGTGTGGCTGGGAAACGCTCAGACGCTGATCAAAGAGGGAAAGGCGACGATCTCCACAGCGATCTGTACCCGTGACGACATTATGATCTATCTGATCGACAAAGGCCTGGAGAGCGAACTCTCCTTTACGATCATGGAGAGTGTCCGAAAGGGAAAGGGACTGAAGCCGGAGTGGGAGAAGGAGATGACGGCCCACGGCGTTCCGGACTGGTATATCTGGTCCTGCAAAAAGATCAAATACATGTTCCCGAAAGCGCATGCGGCGGCCTACGTCATGATGGCGTACCGGATCGCCTACTATAAGATTTTTTATCCGCTGGCCTATTATGCGGCGTACTTCTCCATCCGCGCATCGTCGTTCTCCTATGAACTGATGTGTATGGGAAAGGACAAACTGGAGTACTACATGGCGGATTACCAGAAACGTTCCGACACGCTGACCAAGAAGGAGCAGGATACCTATAAAGATATGAAAAACGTGCAGGAGATGTATGCGCGGGGATTTGAATTTGTACCGGTAGATCTGTATCGGGCGCAGGCACACCGGTTCCAGATCGTGGAGGGCAAACTGATGCCGGCGTTGGATACCATCGAGGGGCTGGGGGACAAGGCGGCCGACGCCGTTGTGCTGGCGGCACGCGACGGACAGTTCCTGTCGAAGGATGACTTCCGCCAAAGAACCAAAGTCAGCAAGACTGTGATCGATTTCATGGACGATCTCGGACTGTTCGGCGATCTGCCCGAGACAAACCAGATTTCCCTGTTTGATTTTCAGTAGAGCGGTTTATAAATACGTGACAGTCCGGCCAGGAAAACGGCCGTGGGCTGCTGCATAGAACAGAAAAGGAGGAACAGACACATTTATGTCAGAAAAAAGCAATCAGACGCTGGATCTGCATTATCTGCAGAGACTCGCGGAACTGTATCCGACGATCGCCAAAGCTTCGACGGAGATCATCAATCTTCAGTCGATCCTGAACCTGCCCAAGGGAACGGAACATTTTATCACGGATGTTCACGGAGAGTATGAAGCATTTTCCCATGTGTTAAAAAACGGTTCCGGGACGGTGCGGAAAAAAATCGACGATGTTTTCGGTCATACGCTTTCCTACAGAGACAAAAAAGCGCTGGCCACATTGATCTATTATCCGAAGGAAAAGATGAAGCTGGTATCCAAGACAGAAAAACACATGGATGACTGGTACCGGATCACCTTGTACCGCCTGATCGAGGTGTGCAAGTGTGTGGCGTCCAAGTATACCCGTTCCAAGGTCCGCAAAGCACTGCCGAAGGATTTTGCTTATGTGATCGAGGAGCTGATCACGGAAAAACCGGAGGTGCTGGACAAGGAAGCGTATTATGACGCGATCGTCAACACGATCATCTCTGTGGGGAGAGCCGAAAAATTTATCGAAGCCCTCAGTGAATTGATTCAGCGGCTGGTCATCGACCATCTCCATGTGCTGGGCGATATTTATGACCGGGGACCGGCGCCTCACAAGATCATGGACAAGCTGATGGACTACCATTCCCTGGATATCCAGTGGGGAAACCATGACATTGTATGGATGGGCGCGGCGGCGGGACAGACGGCCTGCATCGCTACGGTGATCCGGAACAGCGTCCGTTACGGCAATTTGGATATTCTGGAGGACGGTTATGGAATTAATCTGCTGCCGCTGGCGACGTTCGCGCTGGAGACCTACCAGGACGACGCCTGCGAAGTGTTCAAGATCCGCGGCGGAAATCACAGTTATGACACCAGTGAGAAAGCGCTGAACATGAAGCTGCACAAAGCGATCTCCATCATTCAGTTTAAGCTGGAGGGACAGCTGGTGCAGAAATATCCGTGGTTCCACGCGGAGGATCGAAGAGTTCTTGAAAAGATCAATTACGACGAGGGTACGATCGAGATCGACGGAACAGTCTACCCGCTTCTGGACAAAAACTTTCCGACGATCGATCCGAAGGATCCCTATGCGCTCAGTGAGGCGGAACAGAATGTCATGGAACGTCTCGTCGGAGCCTTTGAGAATTGCGACAAGCTGCAGCAGCATATGCTCCTCCTTTTGAACAAAGGTTCCATGTATAAGGTGTTTAACAACAATCTGCTGTACCACGGCTGCGTGCCGCTGGACGAGAACGGAGAGCTCCGCCAGGTGGAAGTGTTCGGAAAAACTTACAGCGGAAAAGCTTTGTACGATGTGTTGGAGTCCTATGTGCGCAAGGCATTCTTTGAGGTGGATGAAGAAGAGCGGGAACGCGGAAGAGATATCATGTGGTTTATCTGGTCCAACCGCAATTCTCCGCTGTTCGGCAAGGACCGTATGACTACCTTTGAGCGGTATTTTGTCGAGGACAGCGCGGTACATAAGGAAAACAAGAATCCGTATTATCGTTTCCTGAATGACGAGACGGTGATGAACCGGATCCTGAAAGAATTCGGCCTGGATGAGGATGCACATATCGTCAATGGCCACGTTCCGGTGCTTCAGATCGCCGGGGAGAGTCCGGTAAAGTGCAACGGAAAAGTGCTGGTCATTGACGGTGGATTTTCCAAGGCGTATCAGGCCAAGACGGGAATTGCCGGCTATACGCTGATCTACAATTCCTATGGAATGATGCTGGTGGCCCATGAGCCGTTCTCGTCGACGGAGGATGCGATCGAAAAGGAAACCGATATCCATTCCGACAGGATTATGGTCAAGATGGCTCCGCGGCGGATGCTGGTGGGTGACAGCGACACGGGCCGGGGACTGAAAGAGCGTATCGGGGAACTGATGCAACTGCTTGCCGCGTACCGCAGCGGCCAGATCATAGAAAAATGACGGAGCCGGGAAACGTTGCAATGAAGCGCAATGTGGTTTATAATCGGAGGGTAAGTTGTTATTAGCAAAAGAAGAGGCAATAGGGTGAAAAACGTTGAAGAGAAGAATGGAACAGCTGGTAAACGGCAGATTTGAATATGAAGTACCGCCCCTTGTGGTAACGGAGCAGGAAGTCACCTTAACGCTTGATGAGGGGAAAAATTATCGTGGGGAGCTTCATGCAGGGGCAGCAGACGGGCGAAGGATCAAGGGGCTGGCAGTCTCGGATCATCCGAGGATCGTGCTGGCACAGGACCGTTTTGCGGGAAGCGCCTGCACCATCATCTATGGGATCGACACGGAAGGACTTCACGACGGGGACAGGATCCGGGGAACGATTGTGCTGAGCACGAACCTTGAAGAAAAGATCATCCCTGTGACAGTAAAAATAGAGCAGCGTCAGATCAGAAGTTCCAGAGGCTATATCCGCACACTGGATGATTTTGCGCATCTGGCGTCCCGGGATTTCCGGGAGGCGTTTTCCGTCTTTACAAAAGACGATTTCGCTATGATGATGCAGCGGGAAAACGACGCCTTAAGATCCCTGTATCAGGGGCTTTCCCGGAATCCCGTCACATATCAGCATCTGGAAGAGTTTCTGGTGACGGCGGGCAAGAAAGAACCGATCGAGCTGACGCTCGGCGAGACGAAGAAAAAATTCTGGAAACTGGAGAGAGCCACAAAGGATACGATCTATATCTATAAAAATACCTGGGGCTACGTCCGTATGGAGATCGAGGTGGAAGGAGATTTCCTGGAAGTAGACAAGCGCACGGTGACGAGCGAAAATTTTGTCGGAAGCGTGTATGGCCTGGAGTATATCATCCGCAGGGAGAAACTGGCGGGCGGCCGCCGCTTCGGAAGAATCATCATTCGAAGCGTCTATCAGACGTTGGTCTTCGAGGTGGAGGCTTCGGCGGCGGGTGCGTCCGTGCGCCGGAAGAATTCGGAACTGATGCGGCATCAGGCGGCGCTGGTGAAGGAATATCTGGAACTGGAGACCCATCAGATGGACTACCGCAGCTGGTATGACAGCGCATGGGATCATGTGCGGGCGATGCAGGCAGCGGGGGATAACAGTACGATGCTGGTGTTCTGCCAGATTTTCCTCTATGACGCCAACGAGGAAAACGCGCTGGCGATGGAACTTCTCTGGGGAATGCAGAACGGAAAATATCCACTGGATACAGCTCAGGAGCAGGCGCTTTTCCTGTACTATCAGAAAAAACTGAATCTGATCGCTCCGGAACACCGCTCGATCGTCGCGCGACTGGCCGGACTTTACCGGCAGGAACCGGAAAACCTGATCCTGCTGCTTCTGCTGATGCGGGAGGACGACAGTTACCGTGTGTCCCTGGCAAAGCAGCTGTTTTCTATGGAACAGATTTACCAGACAGGATGCACCAGTCCGTTTCTGTATCTGGAGGCGTTCAAGGTGCTTCTGCGCCAGGAAGGACAGCTCCGGAAACTGTCGGGATTTATGATTCAGGTGCTCAGATTTGCCCAGCGCTACGGGATCCTGACGGAAGGGATCCTGAAACGCGCGGCTTATCTCAGCGGGCATCTGAAGACCTTTGATGTTGGTGTCTATGAGTTCCTCAGCAGAGGCTACGATCAGTATCCGTCCGACGAGGTGCTGGAGGCGATCTGCCAGCTGATCATGAAGGGACAGCCGGGAAAGCCGGAGTATTTCCGGTGGTATTCATTGGCGGTGGAACACGAACTGCATATCACGCGGCTCTATGAGTACTATATTGAAACCATGGGAGAAGATTTTGATGGAATGCTTCCCCAGGTAATCCGCGTATACTTTACTTATAACAATGCCCTCAGTGGGCAGAAAAAGGCGTTCGTCTATGCGAACGTGATAAAGAACAGAGATAAAGACAGAACTACCTGGCAGAGTTACAAAAAAGCGATGGAGGAGTTTGCCCGTATTGAGGTACAGAAGGGCAAGATCAATGAGGATTACGCCCGGATTTACCGGGAATTTCTTCCTATGCCGAAGGATAACGTCAGTGCACGGGCGCTTGCCGGGGTGCTGTTCACACACAGGATTTACTGTGAAAACAGGAGGATCCGCAGAGTCATCGTCTGTCATCCGGCGCTGAAGCATGAAATGGTCTATACCGTTTCTGACCGGACGGCATATATCCGTGTATATGGCGGGGAGTCTCGGATCTTCCTGGAAGATGAAAAGAAACGGCGTTTTGCCACGACGATCCCTTATGAGGATCAGCCGCTTCTGGAAGACGAGGTGCTGGCACATGCCTGCGGTGCTTTTGATGTGGACAACCCGGGTCTTCTGCTCTATCTCTGCGGCGAGCAGGAGGCGGATGTGGATCTCTGCGAGCAGAAGCTTGGCTGGTATCTGCAGGCGGAACGTTCCCCTTCCTTTACCGGGAAATACCGTCGGATGATCCGCCGGAAGCTGCTGGATTATTACTGGGAGCATCTGGGAGAGCCAGCGGTGGAGCAGGCGCTGCAGGAACTCCGGGACGAGGACTATGTTCCGGTGAATAAAGCATCGGTGATTGAACTGCTGACCGCTGACGGAAAGTACGACCGGGCGTTTGCGCTGGTGGAAAAATACGGATATGAAGAGTTGTCGGATTCCTGCGTCCTGCGTCTGACCAGCCATATGATCATGAACCGGGAATTTCAGGAAGAGGAAGGGCTGGTACTTCTGGCGGATGATATTTTCCGCCGCGGCCTTTACGACGAAGTGGTTCTGCGGTATCTGGAGCAGTATTACCGCGGCAGCGTTGACCGGATGTGTGCCCTTTGGGAAAAAGTGAAAGGCTTCCAGTTGGACACTTATCACCTGGACGAACGGATCCTGACGATGGTCATGTTTGTACGGGCGTGGCCGGAAGACGGATGCCGGATCCTGGAAAGCTATATCGCACAGACCGGGCGGGAACTGGTGATGATGGCGTATCTGACCTATCTTTCCATTGGTTATTTTATGGAAAAACGGCCGGTGGATGATAAAATCTTTGCATGTATCGAGAGTATTTTCCGCCGCGGCTGGGAGATGGATGAGATCTGTGCGCTGGCGCTCGCGAAGTACTATTCGGGACTGGAAAGATTGACAGAAGAACAGACGGAAGATGTGCGCCGGCTTCTGCATCGCTTTAACCAGGAGGGGCTGCGGTTTGCATTTTACCGGAACTTCCCTCAGGAACTGACGCAGATGTATCAGGTGGATGACCGGGTGTTTGTCGAGGAAAAGTACCCCGCGGACAGCAAGGTGACGATCTATTACCGGCTTTCCGGCATGGAAGAATGGAAATGCGAGCCGATGCGCAATATGTACCAGGGAATTTACGTCAAGGAATTTCTTCTGTTTTATGGAGAAAAGCTGGAGTATCGTCTGGTCTGTGAACGGAAGGGAAAGAAAACAGAATCCGAACTGAAGACGATCTATATGACGCAGAGTCAGAGTGACGGACGCAGCCGCTATCAGATGCTGAACCGGATCCTGGCGGCGAAGACGATAGGGAACAGGGAAGAGACAGAAAAAGCGCTGAGACAGTACCTGGAGAAAGACGCACTGGTAAAAGCGTGCTTTTCCCTTGTGGAATAAGCGGCAGGAGGTGACGGAACATGGAACTGAAAAATTTGATACTTGGATTTGACTTCGGGGAAAAGGAATCCCAGATCTGCAGTTACAGCCGTGTGGACAAGGACGCGGTGTCAGTGCCGGTGCGGAAAGGTTCGATCGAGGAAGAATTCCCGACGGTTTTATATAAAAAACAGGGAGAGGACAGATGGTACGCTGCGGACGGAGAAAAGCGCGAGGGACAGGACGAGACGGAGCTTCTGGAAGTGGAAAATCTCTATGAAGTCTGCATGAACGAACGTCCCTGTATGATCGAAGACACTGCCTATGCGCCGGGGGAACTGCTGGCGATGTTTCTGAAAGCATCGCTTCAGGCGGCGGGAATACTTGAGCCGGGGCTTCAGATCGCGGGGATCACTGTGACGACCCCGAAACTGACCCGTGCATTCGTGAAGAATCTGAGACATGCCTATGAATTGCTGGGAATTCCGCGGGGACGTGCGTACCTGCAGGAATATACGGAAAGCTTTTATTACCATACCCTTTACCAGAAGCCGGAACTCTGGAGCCGGAGTGTCGGGATGTTCCGCTTCGAGGGAAATGATGTGACCTTTTATTCGCTGTCGGTGAACCGCAGAACGAAACCTGCGACTGTGACAGTAAAAGAAGGAAAACATATGAAGCTCCACGAGACGGCGGAGGACCGGGATAAGGATTTCAGCCGCCTGATCGGGGAATCGTTTGAAAATGAGATTTATTCCAGTGTGTATCTGGTGGGAGACGGATTTGAGCGTTCCTGGGCGGAAGGCTCCATCCGGATCCTGTGCAGAAACCAGCGCCATGTCTTTGGTGGAAGCAATCTTTTCGCCAAAGGCGCATGCTTTACTGCCAGGGAAAAGGTAGAAGAGCGCAGCCTGAAGGGGTATCTGTTCCTGGGGAATGATCTGGTGCGTCATAACGTGGGAATGGAGATGGTGATCTCCGGGTCGCCGGCTTATTATCCGATGATCCAGGCAGGCGTCAACTGGTATGAGGCGGAGAAGGAATGTGAACTGATCCTGGATCATACCGAGGAGCTCGTCTTTGTGGTCAGCGATATGGAGACCGGCAAGAAGACCCGTTATACCATGCATCTTCCGGGGCTGCCCAAACGTCCGCCAAGAACTACGCGCCTGCACCTGAAACTGGAGTATGATTCCCCGACCAACTGCAGGATTACTGTGGAGGATCTTGGGTTTGGCGAGATGTTTCCGAAAAGCGGCAAAATCTGGCATGAGACTATGGGGGAGGCATCGAAATGAGCGGATATATTCTATGTCAGATCAAGCGGGCGAAAATTCCGTATTTTATCGTGAATATCAGCACGAATATCTATTCCATCGAAGAATTATGCTATTATATGTACCACAATATCTACCTGCTGGACGATACGATCATCAACGAGCAGCTTTGCGTCTGGCTTCGGGATGAACTTCATCTGAGAAGACTGTACCAGAAGCTTTATCCGCTGCTGGATGAGCGCAGCAATATGGGAGAGTTTATTCTTCCGATCTTCCGGGAGATCAATTATCTGACCCACGATCAGTTCAAAGAGATGAACGAGAGGCTGAAACGCTTTGAGGAACAGCCGGAGATTGTCCGCAGGAAGCTGAAAGGGGATTATCTGGTCGAGCACGAGAAATACATCAATGCGATCCGCGTCTATCAGTCTGCGCTGGCGGATGCGAAGGATACGACGCTCGGCGAACAGTTCTGCGGAAATATTTACAATAATATGGGCTGTGCTTATGCCAGTCTGTTTCAGATGGAGGAGGCGCAGGAGTGCTTCCGGAAATCTTATGAGGCGATCCGTTCCAGAGCGTCGCTGAAAAGTTACCTTTTCGCCGTTCATATGAACAGCGGCAGGGAGGCTTATGAAAAGCTTGCCGGGGAACTGGAGGTGGATGCGGATACCCGAAAAGAAATGGACGCCCAGATGGCCGATGCGATGAAAGTGGAGCTGCCCAGAGATCTGGACGGCGCACTGGCCGAATGGACCCGGGAATATCACAGAAATACGGGTCTTTGACAGAAAAAGAAGAGAGGAAAAAAGAAAACATGTTAGATGTATGTCTGCTGGGGACCGGCGGCATGATGCCGCTGCCCAGACGCCGTCTGACCTCCCTGCTGACCCGTTATAACGGCAGCAGTCTTTTGATCGACTGCGGGGAGGGGACACAGGTGGCGATCAAGGAGCGGGGCTGGACCTTCAAACCGATCGACACCATCTGCTTTACCCACTATCACGCGGATCATATCAGCGGCCTTCCGGGGCTGCTTCTCACGATGGGAAATGCGGACCGGAAAGATCCACTTACCATGATCGGGCCGAAGGGCCTGGAGCGGGTGGTAAATGCGCTGCGGGTCATCTGTCCGGAGCTTCCGTTTCCCATCCGTTTTATTGAGATCACGGAACCGAAGATGCAACTGGAACAGAACGGGTATCAGATCACAGCGTTCCGTGTACAGCATAATGTGATCTGTTACGGCTATACGCTGGAGATCCCGAGAAAAGGAAAATTTGATGTGGAGCGGGCGAAGGTCCAGGGAATTCCGGTGCGCTACTGGAATCCTCTGCAGAAAGGTGAGACAGTGGAGACGCCGGACGGTATTTTAACGCCGGATATGGTGCTGGGCCCGGATCGCAGAGGCCTGAAAGTGACGTATTGTACCGATACCCGTCCGGTGGAGCGGATCGCCGAGCATGCTTCGGGGTCGGATCTGTTTATCTGTGAAGGGATGTACGGGGAACCGGACAAGGCTGCGAAGGCGAAAGAATACCGTCACATGACGTTTACCGAAGCGGCGCAGCTCGGACAGAAGGCAAAGCCCAAGGCGATGTGGCTGACCCACTTTTCGCCGTCTCTGGTGCATCCGGAGCAGTATCTTGAGGAAGCGCGGAAGATTTTCCCTGATATAGAGGTTGGAAAGGACGGAAAGACGGTCGAACTGAAGTTTGACGAACAAAAGGAAGAGAACGATGAGTGAAAACAAGAAGACATGTAAAATTCTTGCGATTGAAAGCTCCTGCGACGAGACTGCCGCTGCAGTAGTGGAAGACGGACGTACGGTCCGGTCCAATATTATCTCCTCGCAGATTGCGCTCCATGCTTTATATGGAGGGGTTGTGCCGGAGATCGCGTCCAGAAAGCATATTGAAAAAATTAATCAGGTGGTTCAGGCGGCGCTGGATGAAGCCGGCGTCACGCTGCAGGATCTGGATGCGGTGGGCGTGACCTACGGTCCCGGTCTTGTCGGGGCTCTGCTGGTCGGTGTGGCGGAGGCGAAAGCGATCGCTTATGCGGCCGGACTGCCGCTGGTCGGCGTTCATCATATTGAGGGTCACGTGTCTGCAAACTATATTGAACATCCGGATCTGGAACCTCCTTTCCTGTGTGAGATCATATCCGGGGGGCATACACACCTGGTGATCGTAAAGGATTACGGAGTTTTTGAGATTCTCGGCCGCACCCGGGACGATGCGGCAGGGGAAGCCTTCGACAAAGTGGCGCGGGCGATCGGACTCGGATATCCGGGCGGCCCGAAAATTGACCGGCTGGCGAAAGAAGGAAATCCTCAGGCAATTGCATTTCCGAGAGCGCACATTGAGGAAGCGCCTTACGATTTCAGTTTCAGCGGCTTGAAGTCGGCGGTTCTCAACTATCTGAATCAGTGCAAGATGACAGGAACCGAGATCCCTCCGGCAGATGTGGCGGCCTCCTTCCAGCAGGCGGTGATCGATGTCCTGGTAGATAATGCGATCCGCGCTGCAAAGGATCATCATATGGACCGTCTCGCGATTGCCGGCGGTGTGGCATCCAACCAGGGACTTCGCGCGGCGATGGAGGCAGCGTGCAAAAAAGAAAAGATCCGTTTTTACTACCCGTCTCCGATTTACTGTACGGACAATGCAGCGATGATCGGAGTGGCGGCGTATTATGAGTATCAGAAGGGAACCCGCCACGGATGGGATCTGAATGCAGTGCCGAATCTTCGGCTCGGAGAGCGGTAGAGTGTGCCTGAAAAACTGTCATTATTGACGCAGGAAATGTGTCAGGGAGGAATCTGTCTTGATGACGTACCAAGTGCGTTCGTAGGAGGAAAGAATGGAAAAGAAGCATTGTACAGCAGTGGTTCTCGCGGCGGGAAAAGGAACACGCATGGGAACAAAAGTGGCGAAGCAATACCTGAAGATCGGAGGCCGGCCGGTGGTTTCTTATGCATTGGAAGCTTTTGAGCGATCCCCGTTGATCGATGATATTCTCCTGATGGTCCGGGAAGGGGAGCAGGAGTATTGCCAGCGGGAGCTGATCGGCCGTTATGGCTGGAAAAAAGTAAAAAAAATCTGTGCGGGCGGTAGTGAACGGTACGAGACGGTCGGAAAAGCGATTGAGATCCTTCAGACCAGTACGGAAATCGGGAACCGGGACGGCTATGTCTTTATCCATGACGGCGCGCGTCCTTTCCTGACCGAAGAAATCATCGAACGCACCTATCATGCTGTAGAACAGTATCAGGCATGTGTCGCGGGCATGCCTGTAAAGGATACAATCAAGCTGACGGATCCGGAAGGAAATATCACAGCGAGTCCTGACCGGAGCCGTGTATGGCAGGCCCAGACGCCCCAGGTATTTTCTGTGCAGCTAATCGCGGAAGCCTTCCGAAGGCTGCAGAAAAATGATCCGCAGGGGATCACGGATGACGCAATGGTCGTGGAGAGTCAGATGGGAACAACGGTCCGTATGGTGGAGGGCAGTTATCAGAATATCAAAATTACGACACCGGAGGATCTGGCAGTGGCGGAATCGATCCTGAAAGCAAAAGCCGGCGAATCATAAGGCGTCTGAGACTTCGCGGGAAGTTCTTCCAGTGGAGCAGTTTTTAATATTTGATGGTCGGATGGCAGAGTCGCCCAACGGACGAAAATGCTGCTGAAAATATTTGTAATAACCGTGAAAAATAGATGTAAAAGACTGGCAGATGGAAAAATAGCGAAAAATTAAAAAATATGGTTGACAGATGAAAATAAAACGGTTATAATACACTTTGTCTTCACGTGAGAGATGATTTCACAGAAGAAAAAGAGAAGATAGCAGTTCGGCGAGGCCGAGGTTTGAATTCATGTATGGAGAGGTATCGAAGCGGTCATAACGAGGCGGTCTTGAAAACCGTTTGTCCGAAAGGGCGCGTGGGTTCGAATCCCACCCTCTCCGTTTTAAGCGATATCTTTTCTGAAAAACTGAAGAGAGAAAAACGATTCAGGCAAATGTGGAGAAGTACCCAAGCTGGCTGAAGGGGCTCCCCTGGAAAGGGAGTAGGTCGTTAATAGCGGCGCGAGGGTTCAAATCCCTCCTTCTCCGTTTGTTGAATGTTTGTTCAACAAGATTCCGGATTGAATCCGGAAAAATTATTTCAGATAATGCTTGACAAAAGCAAAAAGCTGAGATAAAATATAAAAGTTCGCTGAGGGCAGAAAGCCTGAGGGCGAAACAGATTTCGAAAGAGATCGAAAAAAGTTGAAAAAAGTTCTTGACAAGCGCAAGCGCTTATGATAAACTAAGCGAGT
>DXEK01000127.1 GCA_019115005.1 Candidatus Fusicatenibacter merdavium
CAAAACACCGAAAAGTAGCCATTTTTCGAAGAAAAATGAGCGGATTTGAGGTGTTTTCAGGATTGCGGGAGCACGAAGTGCGGAGCAATCCGTGTCTCATGCCCATTTGTCGGGCAACTTATAACATAGAAATGTCCGTATGTCCATTTGGCGGCGCTGTCTGCCGGCGGCATACGTCAGTCCCGGCCGGTTATCCTGCCGCCGCGGGAAATCGCAGTAGGTATGGTTTCCCCGAAGTAACCATACCACATAAATGTGCGTACTTTACGGGAGGAAACCACTGAAATATAATAGAAGAAACTCCGGAACACCAGGTTTAAAGGAGAAAAGATTTATCATTGTTGACGCAGAAAATGCGTCAGGAAGAAGGGGAAAATGACACAGACAGAGAGACGGATCTATCTGATCCGGGAATTGCTGAAAGAACAGCCGCAGTATGCGGAACTGGAGATCCCGCGGGGCGAACAGGAACAGAGACGGCTGCTCCGTTCACTTTTTAACGTGCGCCCGCCACGCCCGGCCACGCCGGAATTCCTGGAGATCCAGGATGAATATCTCCGGGAAGTGACGAGACAGAAAGGCGTCACTGATCTGAAGGATCTGGAGCCTGTGAGGGACGGCATTTATCTGTGGCGGGGAGATATTACGACCCTTCGCTGCGATGCAATCGTCAACGCGGCCAACAGCCAGATGCTGGGCTGCTTTGTTCCGTGCCACGGATGTATCGACAATGCGATCCACACCTATGCGGGGATCCAGCTTCGCGCGGCATGTGCGGAACAGATGCGGCGCCAGGGACATGAGGAGAAAACCGGGACGGCGAAAATCACCCCGGGATTCAATCTCCCCTGCCGCTATGTGATCCACACCGTCGGGCCGATCGTCTATGGACGCCTGACGGAAAAAGAAAAGGAACAGCTTGCGTCCTGCTATCGCTCCAGCCTGCAGTTGGCGGAACAGAACGGCGCAGAGAGTATTGCTTTCTGCTGCATCTCCACCGGAGAATTTCATTTTCCGAACGAAGCTGCCGCGCGGATTGCCGTGGATACGGTTCTTGCCTATCGGGAACGCTGCAAGAGCGGGATGAAAGTCATTTTTAACGTTTTCAAGGAACGCGATCTGGAAATTTATCGGGCGCTGTTATAGAAGCTCCCTCCTGGCTGAACGGTAACTTTTCGTGCAACATTGTATGAAAATCCCGTTGAAATGTCTCTGATTTACAGATATAATAAGTTCTGTTATGAATCTGTAAAATACTGCTTACAGTTCAGCCGGCTGAACTGATACAATACTGATTTTTTGTTCCGGAGGAAAACTATGTACCGTTTTTTTGTGGAGGAACACCAGATAGAACCGACCCGTATCCATATTACGGGGAGCGATGTGAATCATATCAGGAACGTCTTGCGTATGAAACCTGGCGAGGAGATCCTTGTCAGCGCTCAGGGAAATCTGGAGTATAAATGTTATATTGAAAAACTGGAGGAAGAGGAAGTGACGGCGGTCATTCTCTATGCGATGGAGAGCGACCTGGAACTTCCCTCCCGGATCTTTCTGTTCCAGGGACTTCCCAAAGGGGATAAGATGGAACTGATCATACAGAAAACCGTGGAACTGGGGGTCCACGAGATCATCCCGGTGGCTTCCCGCCGTTGTGTTGTGAAGCTGGACGAGAAAAAGGCGAAAAGCAAAGTGGCGAGATGGCAGGGAATCTCCGAGAGCGCGGCCAAGCAGTCTAAGCGGATGATCGTGCCGAAGGTACACCCG
The DNA here is from genome assembly GCA_019115005.1 of Candidatus Fusicatenibacter merdavium. Taxonomy (GTDB): domain Bacteria; phylum Bacillota; class Clostridia; order Lachnospirales; family Lachnospiraceae; genus Fusicatenibacter; species Fusicatenibacter merdavium. Next base: position 1,768 of record DXEK01000127.1, read on the forward strand.
GTGATGAAATTCGAGGAGGCTTTGGAGTATGCCCGCTCGATGGACATGGTCCTGATCCCCTATGAGCTGGCAAAAGGGATGCGTCATACGAAGGAGCTGTTTGCCTCTATCCGTCCCGGACAGTCTGTGGGGATCTTTATCGGCCCGGAGGGCGGATTTGAGGAAGAAGAAGTGAAAAAGGCGGTGGAAGCCGGCGCGGAACCGGTGACCCTGGGAAAGAGGATCCTAAGGACAGAGACGGCGGGAATGACTGTGCTGTCCATCCTGATGTATCTGATGGAGGAAGACTGAGATGGAGATTTATCTGGATAACTCGGCGACAACGCGGGCGTACCCGGAAGTAGCTGAACTGATGACAAAACTGATGCTTGAGGACTATGGCAACCCCTCCGCTTTGCACCAGAAAGGCGTCGAGGCGGAGCAGTATCTGCGCAGGGCCAGGGAGACGATGGCGAAGATCCTGAAGGCGCAGGAGAAGGAAATCTATTTTACCTCCGGCGGAACAGAGTCCAACAACTGGGCCCTGATGGGTACGGCGATGGGAATGAAGCGGATGGGAGGACATATCATCACCACACAGGTGGAACATCCGGCGGTTCAGGCGCCGATCACATTCCTGGAAGAGCAGGGATTTACCGTCACCCGTCTGGGCGTCGACAGGGAAGGAATGGTGGATCCGGAGGAACTGGAGCAGGCAGTCACCCCGGAGACCATCCTTGTCTCTGTGATGTTTGTCAATAATGAGATCGGAACCGTGGAGCCAATCGTGGAGCTGGGAGAGCGGATCAAAAAGAAAAATCCCAATACGGTTTTTCATGTGGACGCGATCCAGGCGTTCGGGAAGCTTTCGATCTGTCCGAAAAAGCTGAACATTGATCTGATGTCGGTCAGCGGCCACAAATTTCACGGCCCGAAAGGGATCGGAATGCTGTATGTCCGGGAAAAGACAAAGATCCGTCCGCTGATCCTCGGCGGCGGTCAGCAAAACGGCATGCGTTCCGGGACTGACAATGTTCCGGGAGCGGCGGGAATGGCGCTTGCTGCGCAGATGGTCTGCGATCATCTGGAGGAGAACAGAGCGCATATGTACCGGATCCGGGAACAGCTGGTCTCCGGCCTTGGGAACATGGACCGTGTGATCGTTCACGGAAAACAGGGAGAACAGGCGGCGCCGCAGATCGTCAACGCATCGTTCCTCGGTGTGCGCAGCGAGGTGCTGCTCCACACGCTGGAGAATGAGGGAATCTATGTGTCCGCCGGATCGGCCTGCTCTTCCCATAAGAGAGGGGGGAGTCCGACACTGACTGCGATCGGTGCGTCAAAGGAGGAACGGGAGTCCGCCGTGCGCTTCAGCTTCAGTGAATGGACGACAGAAGAGGAGATCGAAAAAACTCTGGAAGTTTTAAACCGCGTGGTGCCGGTGCTGAGAAAGTTTACAAGGAAATAGCGAAATGATTGACGCAGTAAATGCGTCAGGAGGAGGAAAACATGTTTAAGGCATTTCTGATTAAATATGCCGAGATCGGCATCAAAGGAAAAAACCGCCATATTTTCGAGGAAGTCCTCTGCCGTCAGATGCGTCACGCGCTGGCGGAAGTCGAAGGGGAGTTTTCCGTCACCCGTGAGATGGGAAGGATTTATGTCCGCACAGAGGGTGCGTTTGACTACGACGGCGCGGTGGAAGCGCTGAAACGGGTCTTCGGGATCGCCGGCATCTGTCCGGTGGTGATCGTGGACGATACGGGGTTTGAAGATCTGGCGAAGGCAGTGGTGGATTACGTGAAGGAGGTCTACAAAGATCAGGAGAGAACTTTCAAGGTATGCGCCCGCCGGGCCAAAAAGACGTATCCGATGAGCTCGATGGAGATGAACAGCGAGCTGGGCGGCCGGATCCTGGAGGCCTGCCCGAATATGAAGGTGGACGTCCATGAGCCGGATCTATTTCTGAACGTGGAAGTCCGCCAGAATATTTATATCTACTCCGAGACGATTCCCGGACCGGGAGGTATGCCCGTGGGAACCAACGGCCAGGCGATGCTGCTGCTTTCCGGCGGAATCGACAGCCCGGTGGCGGGATATATGATCGCGAAGCGCGGTGTGAAGATTGACGCCGTATATTTCCATGCGCCGCCTTATACCAGTGAGCGGGCGAAGCAGAAGGTAGTGGACCTGGCGAAGCTGGTCGCCCGCTACAGCGGCCCGATCCGGCTCCATGTGGTGAATTTCACAGAGATTCAGTTGTATATTTATGAAAAATGTCCGCACGATGAACTCACAATCATCATGCGCCGTTATATGATGAAACTGGCGGAGATGTTCGCGCGCCAGGATGGCTGCCTGGGACTGATCACCGGCGAGAGCATCGGACAGGTGGCAAGCCAGACGATGCACAGCCTCGCAGTGACAAATGAAGTCTGCACGATGCCTGTGTTCCGGCCTCTGATCGGCTTTGACAAACAGGAGATCGTGGATGTCTCGGAAAAGATCGGGACCTATGAGACTTCCGTGCTGCCTTACGAGGACTGCTGCACGATCTTTGTCGCAAAGCATCCGGTGACGAAGCCGAATCTGAATATCATCCGGCGTTCGGAGACGCATCTGGCAGATAAGATCGACGAGATGATGGACACTGCGTTCCGCACAGCGGAGCTGATCGAGATTTCCTGAAGCAGGACAGTCTTTCGGACGGTTCCGCAGGAAAAAACAAGGAACCTGCCGGCCTCGCCGACAGGTTCCTTGAAAAATTTCGTTACGCTTTTCTTGTCCTTCTTCTCAGCAGTCAAATCACACGGGCTTAAACCAGATACGGATTCAGAACGGATAATACGTTTTCCAGATCAGAACCATCTGTGTGGATGTTCAGATCGATCGGCTTGGACAGATCCAGACTGAAGATGCCCATGATAGATTTTGCATCAATCACGTATCTTCCGGATACCAGGTCGAAATCAAAATCAAATTTGGAAATGTCATTAACAAAGGATTTTACTTTGTCAATGGAGTTGAGTGAAATCTGTACTGTTTTCATTGTGAAATCCTCCCTATAGCTTTTATGAATGATATTTCAATACCTTCATTTAACAGTTTTATCTTACCGTTTACAGATAGAAAAGTCAATACGAAAACCTACAAAGATACAGAAGATTATTTGGCAAAATAGATAATGATGTACATGGAAAAATTCACATTTCCGGAAGAAACATTTGCATTTTGCAGAATTATCGCAACCGTTCGGGCGGCGGAGTGAAATGCTCCCCGGTATGCGAATGTGGCTGTGAAGAATGAGAAATGTATCCTGAAAGGAAGATCATATGAAATCAGAGAGAAAGAAAGCGGCGCTGCACAATCTGGGCTGCAAGGTAAACGCCTACGAGCTGGAAGCGATCCAGCAGATGCTGGAACAAAAGGGGTATGAGATTGTTCCCTTTGCTTCGGGAGCGGACGTCTATATCATCAATACATGCACAGTGACCAATATTGCCGACAGAAAATCCCGCCAGATGCTCCACAAGGCGAAGAAGATGAATCCGGACGCGGTCGTGGTGGCCTGCGGCTGCTATGTGCAGGCGGCCGGGGAAAAGCTGGAGGAGGACACGGCGATCGATCTGATCGTGGGAAACAATAAAAAGAAAGAGATCCCGGAGATCCTGGAAGCGTATTTCAGGGAAAGGGAGGAGGGACGCGCAGCTTCCGGCGCATGGCTGACGGATATGGCACATAACAGAGAGTACGAGACGCTCTCCATCAGCCGCACGGAAGAGCATACCCGCGCGTTCATCAAGGTACAGGACGGGTGCAATCAGTTCTGTACTTACTGCATCATACCGTACGCGCGGGGGCGGGTGAGGAGCCGCCGTCCGGAAGAGGTGCTTGCAGAAGTGCAGCGTCTTGCTGCGTCCGGATGCCAGGAGATCGTGCTGACAGGCATCCACCTCAGTTCCTATGGAGTAGATCTGGAGGAGGAGCAGGACTTGCTGGCGCTGATCCGGACGGTCCATTCGGTGGAGGGGATCCGGCGGATCCGCCTGGGCTCCCTGGAACCGGGGATCATCACGGAATCCTTTGCGGAGGCCATCGCGGCGCTGCCGAAAGTCTGCCCTCATTTCCATCTGTCGCTGCAGAGCGGCTGCGATACGGTGCTTCAGCGGATGAACCGCCGCTACCGCTCGGAAGAGTATATGGAGAAATGCAGACTGCTCCGCCGCGTCTACGACCGCCCGGCGCTGACGACGGACGTTATCGTCGGTTTTCCGGGGGAGACGGAGGAAGAGTTCGAAGCTTCCCGGGCGTTTGTGGAGCAGGTGCACTTCTTTGAAACTCACATTTTCAAATACTCCAGGAGAGAGGGCACCTGCGCGGCGGCGATGCCCGGGCAGATCAGCGAGCAGGAGAAGACGAGGCGCAGCCATGTTCTGCTGGAACTGGACGGACGCAGACGGCGGGAATATATGGAAAGCTTTCTGGGAGAGGAAAGGGATGTGCTGTTTGAAGAGCGGGTGCAGGCCGACGGCAGGGAATACTGGACCGGCCACACGCGGGAATATCTGAAGGTTCTCGTGCCGGCAGAGAAAGAGGATTATGAGAACCAGATGATCCCGGTAAAACTGACAGAAATATGGAAAGGGGACGCTCTTTTCGGAAAAGTGTCCGGACGATGATGGTTCAGCCAGGTCTGTGTGAGAAACACACACGGACCTGGCTGAACTGCCTGGAAAAAGCAGATATTTTTGAAGGGAGAAGGACGCGACAATGCGAAAAACAAGCCGATTTGGCTGCAAAAACACGGAAATGTGCGGAGAATGTGAGAAGGAATGAAAGTTCCTGTCAAAGACTTGTAAATTCGAAAAATCAGATATCGGATATTAAATAATGAAATTACGCGGTTGACAAACAAATGTATTTCTGCTACAATACGGAAATGTAATAAAACATCTGCTGAAGACACAACATGTTCACGGGCAGTTATTCTAATATTCAGGCAGACGAAAATCCCGCCGGTGTGTATCGGAAAACAGGGATACACGTACAGATACATGAGTGGGGATTAGAAAAGAATAGTCAATCATGAACAGCGGCAGTAGAGTCGCCTGGACTGTTGTAGTGAAGTTCATCAGTAGTCAAAGGTATTGTGCAATGAAGCATAGACAAATCTGTTTGTTTATGCTTTTTTTGTAAAATAAAAACTTCTTATTTGTCACAGACTAAAGCAGACAAATAAGAAAAGAGAGGAGAACTGTATGAAAAAGAGAACAGCAAAACTCACAGCACTGGTGCTGGCATCTATGATGGCGCTGGCCGGCTGTGGCGGAAACGGCGGAAACGCCTCCAGTTCCGGAAACGGCGAAGCGTCGTCGGAAGAATTGACGGATCTGCACGCTTACGAGACGATTAACCGAGAGGTGGAGAATCTGAACATCCTGAATACACAGACAGCGATGGATACCCAGGTTCTTGGCAATCTGATCGATGGCCTGCTGACCAACGATACAAAAGGTAATCTACAGCCGTGTCTGGCGGAATCCTATGATTCCGAAGATAACATTACCTGGACGTTCCACCTGCGTGAAGGTGTGAAATGGGTAGACATGAACGGCGAGGAAAAGGCAGACTGTACCGCGCAGGATTTCCTGACGGGTCTGGAGTTCGTACTGAACTATCACAAGAACGGTTCTGCGAATATTTCTATGCCGTGCGACCTGATTCAGGGGGCTGAGGATTATTACAATTATACCAAGAGTCTCAGTGAAGAAGAAGGACGTGCGCTTACCGCGGATGAGGGAAGTGAGTTCCTTAATATGGTTGGAATTTCTGCACCGGATGATTACACCGTTGTCTATACCTGTGTCTCTGAAAAACCGTACTTCCCATCCGTTGCAACTTACCAGTGTCTGTATCCGGCTTCTCAGGCACTGATCGACGAACTGGGCATCGACGGATTCCTGGCATGCAACAATGAAAATATGTGGTACAACGGACCATACATCATGACCAGCTACATTCAGGGAAATGAAAAAGTTCTGACCAAGAACGATGCTTACTGGGATACAGACTCCAAACGCTTTGATACAGTAACCGTTCACATGGTAGAGTCTGCGGATGTGGCATATCAGCTGTACCAGTCCGGAGAACTTGACTATGTCGGACTGACAGAGTCTAACCTGAATACCATTAACAACGATGAGAATCATGAGTATCATGATCAGCTGGTAGAGACTCTGCCGGATAAGTTCTCTTATCAGTTCCATTTCAACTTTGATAAGATGAAAGAAGATGGAACACCGGATGACAACTGGAACAAAGCGATCGCAAACACTGCGTTCCGTCAGTCCTGGTTCTATGGTTTGAATCTGATGACATCTCTGCAGAGAACAAACGCGATTGATCCGCTGGCATGTGAGAACAATGCATACACAATGGCCGGTCTGGTTTCCTTCAGCGATGGGACGGATTATGTAGATCGTGTAGAGGAACTGCTGGAACTGCCGGAGTCTGACGGCGAGAATCTGCGCAGACTGGATGCAGATAAAGCTGCCGCTTTGAAAGCGCAGGCAATGGAAGAACTTTCCGCAGAGGGAGTGACCTTCCCGGTTGAAGTAGATTACTATGTGGCGGCTAACAACCAGACTGCAATCGACAGCGCAAACGTGCTGAAAAATGCGTTCTCCGATTCTCTCGGCGACGATTATGTAGTACTGAACATCAAGACATACGTTTCCAGTTTGGACAACGAGGTTGTAGTTCCGAAACTTCACTCCTTCGTGCTGAACGGATGGGGGGCAGATTACGGTGATCCGCAGAACTATCTTGGTCAGGAAACTTATGGCGAGGACAGTGCATTTTATTCTGAGAACTATTCCTACATCAACGATGTTGATGCCAGCGATCCTGCTTATGCAGATCTGATCAGCATCTACCAGACATATACAGATATGGTCAATGCGGCTGATGCGATCACAGATGATCTGGATGCAAGATACGAAGCTTATGCACAGGCAGAAGCTTACATGGTTGAAAATGTTATCACAATGCCGTACTACTACAATGTCGGCTGGGAGCTGACTCATGTGAATGACTACAGTAAAATCAGAGCAATGTACGGTATCCAGAGCAGCAGATATGTCAACTGGGAGACCTCTGTAGACGCCTATACTACAGAGCAGTATGACGCTTTTGCAGCTTCCGCAAACGGAGCATCTTCTGCTGAATAATGTTTAAGTACACGATAAAAAGACTGTTACAGTCCGTTGTAACAGTCTTAATCGTTGTTACTATCGTATTCCTGCTGATGCGCCTCCTTCCGACGGATTACTATTTTACAGAGGAACAGCTGATGAAATTTACACCCGAGCAGAAGGAGGCCGCGCTGGATGCGGCAGGCTTACTCGATAGTATCCCGGAACAGTTAGCACGCTATTATGGGCAGATTCTTCATGGCGATTTCGGACAGTCCAGAAGAATTCAGAGCGGTGTTGACGTTACGGCAGTAGTTGGATCCAGGTTTGCAGTTTCTATGCGTCTGGGTATTATCTCCCTGGGAATTTCACTGGTACTTGGTATTTTTCTGGGAATCCTTCAGACAAGACATAAAGACAGACTGATGGACCACATTGGAACCGCATACACGGTTTTTGTCAATGCAGTCCCGCCGCTGGTATCATATTCCCTGATCCTTGTATTTGGCTCTCAGGTGCTTGGTTTTCCGGCGATGTATTCCACACGAAATCCGGGGATGTCCAGTGTTCTTCCAATCGTCTGTCTGTCTCTGGGGTCGATCGCAGGCTATGCGCTCTGGACAAGAAGATATATGGTGGATGAAATAAATAAGGATTATATCAAACTGGCAAGAGTAAAAGGTATGTCGAATAAAAGCATTATGGTCAAGCATGTGCTCCGGAATGCTTTTGTTCCGCTGGCACAGTATCTGCCGGCTTCTTTTCTTCTGACAATCGGAGGTTCTTTGCTGGTGGAGCGTTTCTTCTCCGTGCCGGGTATGGGACCGCTGCTGACAGATGCAATCAGCAAGTATGATACCAGTGTGGTTCAGACGCTTGTTATGTTTTACGCATCGCTTGGCGTTATTGGCGTCTTCCTGGGCGATATTCTTATGATGATCATCGACCCGAGAATTACTTTGGTAGATAAAGGAGGTACACGATAATCATGGATAAAAACAAACAGTTAAACGAAGACGAATTGTTTACCTTTGTCGAGTACAATCCGGAAGCTGCCGAGAAAACAGGTTACTCGGAGTATTCTTACTGGAAATCTGTTTTTAAAAACTTTTTAAAGAAAAAGTCTGCAGTTGTGCTGACTTTTATCTTCCTTGGACTTGTCATTTTTTCCTTTATTGCACTCGCAATCGGAAAATATGATTACCATACCCTTGTCACGGACAATTCGAAGATGTTTATCAGTCCGAACAGTGAATACTGGTTCGGTACGGATAATCTTGGACGTGATTACTGGTGTCAGGTATGGTACGCAGCACAGATCTCCATCAAGCTTGCGCTGATTGTTGCACTTGGAGAATGTGTGGTTGGTATTACGATCGGCTGTATCTGGGGTTATGTCCGCAGACTGGACGGCTTTTTCACGGATGTTTACAACATCATCAATAATATACCAACAATTATTTATATGACGCTGATTGCCCTTATGGTCGGACAGAGTTTCACGATCATGGCGGTGTCCCTGATCGCTTTCGGATGGCTGACGATGGCGCGGAATGTACGAAATCTTGTTATTATGTATCGTGACAGAGAGTACAATCTGGCGTCCCGCTGCCTTGGAACGCCGATCTGGCGTGTGCTGCTGAAGAATATTCTTCCTTATCTGATCAGTGTGATTATTCTTCGCCTGGCGCTTTCGATTCCGTCGACGATTGCTCTGGAGTCTACGCTTTCCTATCTTGGCCTCGGACTGGATGTCAATACTCCGTCTCTGGGCATTTTGCTGAGAAATTCAAGAACCAGTTTCCAGAGTTATCCATATCTGCTGATCTTCCCGGCAGTTATTGTATCTGTTATCACAGTTACCTTCTATCTGATTGGTAACGCATTTTCCGATGCGTCGGATCCGAGAAATCACGTATAAAGAACGGAGGAACATGTTATGCCACAGAAAAATATTATTTTGTCTGCCAGGGACGTGGAAATCCAGTTCAGTCTGCGTGGAAAGAAGCTGAATGCCATCCGTAAATGTTCTCTGGACTTATATGAAGGGGAGACCTTGGCCATTGTTGGAGAGTCCGGCTCCGGTAAATCTGTATTTACCAAGTCTTTTATCGGAATGCTGGATGCCAACGGTTCCATTACCGGCGGCTCGATCATGTTCGAGGGAAAAGATATTTCCAAGTATAAGACAGAGCGGGAATGGCTGACCGTCCGTGGAAAAAAGATTTCGATGGTTATGCAGGATCCCATGACTTCTCTGAATCCGCTGAAAAAAGTAGGGAAACAGATCCGGGAAAGTATTGAACTGCATCAGGGTCTGAAAGGCGAGGCTGCAAAACGTGCGGCGATCGAGATGCTTGAGAAAGTCGGAATTCCTGATCCCGAAAGAAGATACAATCAGTATCCTCATGAATTTTCCGGTGGTATGCGGCAGCGTGTTGTCATTGCGATTGCTGTTGCGTGCCGTCCTCAGATTTTGATCTGTGACGAACCTACGACGGCGCTGGACGTTACGATTCAGGCGCAGATTCTCGACCTGATCCGCAACCTGCAGAAAGAACTGCAGATGACGGTTATTTATATTACCCATGATCTCGGTGTTGTTGCGAATGTAGCAGACCGTGTGGCTGTTATGTACGCGGGACAAATCGTTGAGTACGGTCTTGTCAATGAGATTTTCTATGATTCCTGGCATCCGTATACATGGGCACTGCTTTCCGCGTTGCCGCAGTTGGGTGTAAAAGGAGAAGATCTTCCGACCATCGAGGGAACGCCGCCGAACCTGTTTAATGAAATCAAGGGTGATGCCTTTGCGCCCCGTAACAAGAAAGCGCTTGCAATTGATTTTGTGAAAGAACCACCGTTTTTTGAGGTATCGCCGACACATAAGGCAAAGACCTGGTATCTGGATCCAAGAGCGCCGAAAGTTGAACAGCCTCCGGCTGTCAAAATGCTTCGGGAACAAATGAGAGAGAGAGGATAAAACGCATGGCTGAAAGAGAAAAATTAATTGAAATTAAAGATTTGCAGATCAGCTTCGGCCATGGAAGAAAGAAATTTGTTGCGGTTGACCATGTCAATTTTGACATTTATAAAGGAGAGACTTTTTCCCTGGTGGGTGAGTCTGGTTCCGGTAAGACGACGATCGGCCGTGCGATTACAAGAATCAACCCGACGTCAGCGGGTGAGATTCTGTTCAAAGGACGGAAAATCAATGGAAAAATCTCGAAGGAGCTTGATAAAGAAGTGATTCAGAAATGTCAGATGATCTTTCAGGATCCTATGGCGTCTTTGAACGAGAGAGCAAAAGTTGATTATATCGTTTCCGAAGGTCTGATCAATTTCCACATGTATAAAGACGATGCTGAACGCGAAGAAAAGGTTCAGAGAGCGCTTCGTGAGGTAGGACTCCTTCCGGAGTTCGCTTCCCGTTTTCCTCATGAGTTTTCCGGCGGACAGAGGCAGCGTATCGGAATTGCCCGGGCGCTGGTAATGGAACCGGAGTTTATTGTGGCAGATGAGCCGATTTCTGCACTGGATGTGTCCATTCGTGCTCAGGTTCTGAATCTGCTGAATCGTCTGAAAAAGAGCCGCGGTCTGACATATCTGTTTATCGCGCATGATCTGTCAGTGGTTCGCTTTATTTCTGACCGTATTGCGGTTATCAGCAAGGGACGTATTGTAGAGTTGGCAGAGGCAGAGGAATTGTTCCTGAATCCGCTGCATCCGTACACGAAGGCATTGCTTTCTGCGGTACCGATGCCGGATCCGGAGATGGAGAAGAAGAAAAAACTTCTGGTCTATGATCCGTCTATGCATGATTACAGTGTAGATAAACCGGTCTGGGAAGAAATCAAACCGGGACATTTCGTATATGGAAACCAGAAAGAGTTAGAGGGATACCGAAGAGAACTCAAATAAAGCAGGGCGCAGAGAATGAAAAAAATTCGAAGTATTTACAGGAAATATATGTTTCGTCCGACGTTGTATATGACAGGACGCAACTTTGTGATCGGCATCGTTCTCGTGCTCTTGTGGGATCGTTTCCTGAACCCGTCCAATCTGTCGCCCCTTGGCCATGCAGGATTCTGCGTGGGGGCGGTTGCGGGTATGCTGGCATGGTTCGAATATCTTCATTTGGATGGTTTTGCAGTCCATCATCTGAATGAGAATATTCGCAAAAAGCCCAAGGAACGGCACAGGTCAAAAGATATCGTGGATTTTGTAGATGAAAAAATCATTTCCTATGATGAACTGGAAAAAGACGAAAAGGCAGTCTGCCGGTTTTTGTCTGATTTGATCTGTGCGGCGGTTTTCATGATTCCGGGGATTTTTACAGCGATTTTCTGATGGAAGTTACCCCAGTGGTATGCTGTATAGAAAAATATAAAATGGTATCTGTCGAGTCAAGTAAAACAGTTACTTGGTCCGGCAGATGCCATTTTTATTTGTATTTTCTGTTCATGAGGACGGAGATGAGTACGATCAGGAGACCGGCAGCCGCCCGTACAGCGCCTTTCACGACTACTGATGTGCTGGAGGAAAGGACAATGGCGGCGGTTTCGGGGCTGAGAATGGTATCATTCAGGACTGCGTGATAGTTTACGAAGCCGAATACAGCGCCGGCGATGCCGAGGAGGGTCAGCAGGATCCCCAGAGCGGTGACAATGTGCCAGAAGGTTCGGAGCCGGCGGTTTCGGATGGTGAGATGCTGCCGGATATTCTCCAGCTCCTGGAGGATCTCGGTTTGTCTGTCTCCCGGCGGAGTGGGAGCGCCGAGCAGCTCTTCGACGGTGACCTGGAAGAGTTCCGCCATGCGGATCAAAGTGTCTGCGTCTGGCGCTGAGATCCCGTTTTCCCATTTGGAGATCGTCTGCCGGGATACGTGGAGCCGGGCGGCGATTATTTCCGGATCTGGCTGATCACTGCGAAGAGGACAAAGGCGGCCAGGTTTACGACCACGACGGTTGCGCCTGCCGGCGAGGAGATGACGAAGGACAATCCCATGCCGATCAGGAAGCATACGACAGAGAGGCAAGCCGCGCAGAGGATTACGCTGCGGAAGGTCTTGCACACACGCATGGCGGTCAGTGCCGGGAAGATCAGAAGGCTTGAGATCAGCAGGGCACCCATCATCCGCATGCCCAGGACGATGGTGATCGCGGTGAGAAAGGCCAACAGCATGTTGTAGAGTTCTGCCTTCACGCCGGTGGCCTTTGCGAAGGTCTCGTCGAAGGTGACCGCAAAGATCCTCGTGTAAAAGACCACAAACAGGATCAGGACCAGAACGGACAATACGACACTGAGGATCACGTCTTCCCGGCTCATGGCCAGGATACTTCCGAACATATAGTTGTTGACGTCGGTGTTCATTCCGCTGGACCAGGAGACGGTGATCACGCCGATGGCCAGCGCGCTGCTGGAAATCAGTGCGATCGCGGCGTCGCCCTTGATCTTGCTGTTCTCGCTCATGCGGAGCAGAAGGAAGGCCGCCAGCACAACGATGGGAATCGTTACTGCCAGAGGCGCCCATCCCAGAGCCGTCGCGATGGCAAGCGCGCCGAAGCCTACGTGAGAAAGGCCGTCGCCGATCATAGAGTAACGTTTCAGTACAAGACTTACGCCGAGCAGTGCGGCGCACAGGGATACAAGGATCCCGACGATCAGGGCGCGCTGCATAAAGGGATAGGAGAGCATTTCCGCAAAGAGATTAAACATGGCTGACACCTCCCAGAAATTCTTTTCCGACCTCGCTGTTTCGATACGCTTCCGTGGTGCCGAAGAACAGCTGTTTCTGATCCAGGTGAAGGATGTGCGTCGCGTAGGGCAGAATGTTTTTCAGGTCGTGGGAGACCATCAGGATCGTAACCTTCTGTTCCCGGTTGATGCGGGAGATCAGCTGGTACATTTCCTGGGTCATGACCGGGTCCAGTCCCGTGACCGGCTCGTCCAGAAGAAGAAGCTTCCGCGTGGCGCACAGGGCGCGGGCCAGGAGCACTCTCTGCTGCTGGCCGCCGGACAGATCCCGGTAGCAACGCTTTTTTAGGGGCAGAAGATCCAGAAGTTCCATTTTCTCGTATGCGTCTTTTTTGTCCGCGCGGGTATAAAACGGCGGAAAATGGATCTGATTCTGGCGCCCGGAGAGTACCACTTCATAGACACTGGCAGGGAAATCCTTCTGGGCTGCCGTCTGCTGGGGCAGATAACCGATCTCATTGTGTTTCAGGCCGTCCCCGGTAGTGATCGTGCCGCCGGAGGGCGCTTTCAGGTGGAGCAGACCTTTGACAAGCGTGCTTTTCCCCGAACCGTTTTCTCCGACGATGCACAGGTAGTCTCCGCTTTCGACGGAAAAAGTCACATCGGTCAGGACAGGTGTTCCTTCATATGAGAAGGATACATCGTTGCAGGTAAGTAGTGCCATTAATTTAAAGCCTCCTTCAGAGCCTGGACGTTTCGCTCCATCAGATCCAGGTAGGTGATGCCCTGCTCAAAGTCGTCTTTTGTGACGTTGTGGCAGGAATGGAGCAGCAGTTTTTTTGCACCGGTTGCCTCACAGATGCTGTCGGTCATCTTTTCGTTGGAAAGTTCGATGGTAAAGACCACAGGAATCTGTTCCTCTTTTACTTTGTCGATGAGAAATGCGATGGTTTTCGCGCTTGCCTCAGATTCCGATGAACAGCCCGGGAAAGCGGCATAGTAATCCAGACCGTAGGCGTCCGCCAGATAGCGGAACGGAAAACGGTCGCCGAGAATGATTGTGTGATGCTTGGCCGTGTCGACGGTCTCCTGAAATTCCTGGTCCAAATGTTCCAGTTTCCCGATATAGTCGGCGGCATTCTGCGTATAATCTCCGGCATTTTCGGGATCAATGGCGATCAGCGCGTCCCGCAGTTTCTCCACGATCCGGATCGCATTCTGTGGAGACGTCCAGACGTGTTCATCCTGTTCCGTTTCTTCGTGATCATGATCGTGATCCGTGTTGGCGTTATCCCGGGTGCTCTCGGATGCTGTCAGTGCGTCCGCATCATTCTGTCCCGGATCGCTGTCCTCATGGTCATGGGCATGTCCATGGGTTTCCATTCCCTCGACGTCTTCTTCAGCGACGGTCTCCACACAGTCCATCAGTGTGACGATTTCCTTTTCGGAGGTGTCCACAGATTCCAGGATCGTCTCCACCCAGGCGTCGGAGTCTCCGCCGACATAGACGAAAAGATCGCTCTGGGAGACTGTGATCATATCTGCGGGGGTCGGCTCGAAGGAATGACTCTCCGCTCCCGGATTCAGGAGCATGGTCAGTTCCAGATGGTCGCCGCCGATCTGGCGCAGAAAATCATACTGGGGGAAAATCGTGGCGACTGCGCGAATTTTTCCGGAATCCTCCGTCGTGGAAGTGTTTTCGGGAGCGCAGCCTGCAAGCAGAAGAAGCAGAACAGAGGCGGGAATGAAAGAAAAAAGAATTTTCGAAAGTTTCATTACTGTACTCCGTTTCTAAAATACAAGTTTACAGTGACCGTTCTATGCAGTCTGCGTAACTGTTCCGCCAATAAAATCGCTTCGCGATGGGCTGGATGCCCACAGGCACTATGTTTTCATACGGTCTGCGCAGTGAATGCGCAGACCTGGCTGAACGGTTACAATCTATATCATATAGTATAGAGGATAACCTTGTCAAGAAATGCAGAATGGCATAAAATAAGAAAAAGTGTAACGTTCAGCCAGCCGAATGGTAACAAAAAGCAACCGTTCAGCCGGCTGGACGGTCACAGAAAAAACCTATAAGTCGGAATGCGCCGGTTTTAACCGGGCTCCGGGAAAGGATGGAAGATCATGAAATTTAAGGACATGCCTTATGAGAGAATTGATTTTGCAAAGGCAGAGGAAGAACTGAGAGGCCTGATGAAGGAACTCCAGGAGGCGAAGAACGGCGAGGAGCAGTTCGAGACACATAAGAAGTTTTACCTTCTGAACGACCATGTGGAGACAGAGGCGACCATCTGTCAGATCCGTCACACGATCGACACTACAGATGAGTTCTACGAAAAGGAACAGAAGTATTACGATGAACAGCTGCCGGCCTATTCCAATTTGCGGGTGGCGTATCAGAAAATGCTCTATGAATCGCCGTACCGGGAAACACTGGAGGAAAAGATCGGACCGGTGGCGTTTAAAAACATGGAGATTGCGATGAAGTCTGTGTCTGACGAGGTGATCCCGCTGATGCAGGAAGAAAATATGCTGGCGACAGAGTATGAGAAGCTGCTGGCAGGGGCGAAGATCGACTGGGAAGGGGAGACGCTGAATCTTTCCCTGCTGACGCCCTATCTGACCAGCGCCGATCCGGAAGTTCGCAGAAAGGCAGCTGAGAAGCAGAATGAATATTTCGAGAGCGTCAGCGGAAAACTGGATGAATTGTATGACAAGCTGGTAAAGAACCGCACGGAGCAGGCGAAAAAGCTGGGATTTGAAAATTACACAGAGCTTGGGTACCTGAGAATGCAGAGAAACTGCTATGGAAGAGAGGAAGTGGAAAATCTGCGCCGCCAGGTGAAGGAAGTGTTTGTGCCGTTTGCGGAGAAGCTGTATGAAAAGCGGAGACAGCGTCTGGGCCTGGAGACTATGACGTGGTCCGATGAGCAGGTCTTCGGTCCGGAGGGCAGTCCTCAGCCGGAGGGGACGCCGGAGGAAATCCTGGCGGCCGGTCAGAAAATGTACGGGGAACTTTCTCCGGAGACGAGAGAATTTTTCGACTTCATGATGGAGAATGAACTGATGGATGTATTCGGGCGCAAGACGAAGGCAGTCGGTGGTTACATGACGTACCTTCCGGACTATAAATCTCCGTTCATCTTCGCAAACTTCAACGGGACAAGCGGGGATGTGGATGTGATGACCCATGAATGTGGTCATGCGTTCCAGGGATACCTGGCGGCGGAAGATCCGATCCGGGAGCATGCGGACATCGGAATGGAGACGGCGGAGATCCACTCCATGTCCATGGAATTCTTCACCGAGCCCTGGTACCATCTGTTTTTCGGGGAAAAGAATACCGACGCTTACACGCAGATGCATCTGGAGGACGCAGTGATGTTTGTGCCGTACGGCTGCATGGTGGATGAATTCCAGCACGAGGTATACGATCATCCGGAGATGACTCCCGACGAGCGGAAACAGGTGTGGAAGCGCCTGGAGAGAGAATACAAGCCGCATCTGAATTACGGCGGCCTGAAATTCTTCGAGAAAGGCTGCTTCTGGCAGAAACAGCATCATATCTACAGCTATCCGCTGTACTACATCGACTATGTGATCGCCCAGCTGTGTGCGTTTGAATTCAAGGCATGGATGGACAAGGATTACCAGGAGGCGTGGAAACATTATCTGCAGCTGTGCCGTCTGTCCGCGTCCAAGTTCCACACGGAACTGCTGGAGGAAGTCGGCCTGAAAACCCCGTTTGCCGACGGAACCATTCAGGAAATCGTCGACAGCCTGGAAAAGCTGGTATAACGTCTCAGCGCAGCTTCATCTCGAAATACTGTGTTTCCGATCGCCGGGAAAATCCGCAGGATTCATATAGCGGCAGGGCGGCCATGTTCTCCCGGTCTACCCCGAGCGCGATCTCCCGTCTGCTGTCTGCGCTGAGAAGTTCCAGAAGCCGGGAGAGCATGCTGCGGCCAAGCCCCTGGTGCCGGTGTCCCGGATCGATGCACAGGCCGAACAGGTATTGGTAGGTTCCCGACTGATCCACGGAGACACATCCGACCGGAGTGCCGCCCAGAAAAGCTGCGTACAGAGAGCTGTCTTTTCCCTCATAAGTTTCGCGGATATAAGTTTCGGCAACATCAGGAGGATTGTCAAACGCTGCGGCATGGATGGCCGTCAGTGCAGGCAGATCCTCCTTTTCTGCCGGACGGATGGAAAACCCGCTGACCGCCGTACAGGGCTGTCGGTTTCCGGGATTCCAGATCATAAGAAATTCTGAATGGCGATAGACAGCCGGAAAATGAGAAAGAAATTCTCTCTGGCCGGCGAACGCTTTTTCTGTTTTCAGGAGAATGGTTGAATAATGAAATCTCTCCAACTCCCGGCAGGCGAACTGAAACAACGCAGAAAAAATCCCCTGTCTCCGTCTGGCCGGATGCACACAGGCGGAAATCTCCGCGCCGTCCGCTTCATCCGCATAGACCATCAGAAATCCGACGATCCCGGAATGATCCTCCGCGAGATAAAAAATATTCATATCCGGATAAAAACTATACTCGGAGCCGAGATAAATCTCATAATACATACGGTCAGACTCATTGCAAAAAGCCATAAAATTCCGGATCCGTCCCTTCTGCTCCGGAGTCAGGACCGAACAAGAAACAAATTCCAAAAAAATCCCTCCAATCTTTCAAGACTTTCCACGCTGCCCTTGCAGTAGCCATGCGACGGCTCAAAAAAGTGTCAAATATATACACAGTATATCAGGCAAAACCAGGGAATACAATCTTCAAAATTTTCATCCGGTCTGCGCAGTAATTGCGCAGACTTGGCTGGAGTGTCACATCCCCACAGCCGCCCGCCGTATACGCCTGCCACCGGCCCCGCCTTTCTTTCGTCAATCTCTTGTTTCATTTTCGTTCCTGTGATAAAATACTGGGAGCGGAAGAAACAGAAAAATGCAGGAATCTTTCAGGTGGATGAAAGTATCTGATGTCTGAAGAAAGGGGGAATTCCCGTGGAGAATTTCAAGGCAGGCATTGTTCAGATGAATTCCGGTCCGGACGTGGAAGAAAACATGCGGGCGGTCAGAGAGTATACCGCGTACGCTGCAGCGGAAGGCGCAAAGTTTATCATGTTTCCGGAGACCGTGGATTATATAGGAAAGCAGATGGGAAAACATGGGGAACGGATCCCCGGTTATGTGACGAGATCCTTTGCGGGGCTGGCGCGGCAGTACGGCGTCTACCTGCACTGCGGCAGCATCACAGAGGCTACTCCCGGAGGTCTCCCGTTTAACACTTCGCTGTTGTTCTCCCCGGACGGGCAGATCCGGGCGCTGTATCGGAAGATCCATCTCTTTGACGTGGGATTGGAGGACGGACCTTCCTATCGGGAGTCGGCGGAGATCGCTCCCGGGTCGGAAATCGTCGTGACAGAACCGTACTTCGCCTCTCTGGGATTGTCGATCTGTTATGACATACGGTTTCCGGAGTTGTATCGTCTTCAGGCGGCGAACGGAGCGGAGGTTTTCTGTGTGGCGGCGAACTTCACCAGGGAGACCGGGGAAAAACACTGGGAAATGCTTCTCCGGGCAAGGGCAGTGGAAAACACCGCTTATGTGCTGGCGGCCGGCCAGTGCGGAGTGAAAGCCTCGTTTGAAGCATACGGACACTCGATGATCATCGACCCGTTCGGAGAGATCCTGGCGGAAGCAGGCGAGGAACCGGGAGTATTGATCGCGGAGCTCAGCTCCGAGCGGCTGATGCAGGCGAGAATGTCGATCCCTTCTCTGGCAGGGCGTCGGACGGATGTGTACCGCCTGGAAGGCCAGATACGGAAATATTGATGGCAGGCAACTATAAGCGTAAAAGATAAATATAGAGGAGAAAAATCATGCAGAATTTTGTTCAGTATACACCGACTGAGGTGATCTTTGGAAGAGGAACAGAGAATCAGACCGGAGCTGAGGTGAAAAAATGGGGCGGCAGCAGAGTGTTTCTGGTCTATGGAGGCGGCAGTGCAGTCCGCAGCGGCCTGATCGGCAGAGTGGAGCGTTCCCTGAAGGATGAGGGCATCGTCTGGGAGGAATTCGGCGGCGTTCATCCGAATCCGCGCCTGGCCTTCGCGGAGGAGGGCGTCCGGAAGGCGCTTGCTTTCGGCGCGGACTTTATCCTGGCGGTCGGCGGCGGAAGCGCGATCGATACGGCGAAAGCCATCGCTCACGGAACTGCGAACCCGGAGGAGAAGCTGTGGGATATCTGGACACAGAAGGTACCTCTGACAAAATCCCTGCCGGTGGCTGCAGTCCTGACGATTCCGGCGGCAGGAAGCGAGATGAGCGATTCGGCGGTTCTGACCAATGAGGCCATCGGCAAGAAAGCCGGGATCAATACACCGTTTAACCGCTGCCGTTTCGCCGTGATGAATCCGGAGCTGGCGGCGACGCTGCCCGCTTACCAGATTGCCTGCGGCGTGACGGACATTATGATGCATACGATGGAGCGCTACTTTATTCCGGGAATCCAGTGTGAGATGACGGACTGCATTGCCGAGGGTCTGCTGCGCACCGTGATCAAAAACGGGCCGAAGGTGTTGGAAAACCCGTCGGATTACGACGCGATGGCGGAGATCATGTGGTGCGGAAGCCTGTCTCATAACAACCTGACAGAGTGCGGCCGCGGAAAGGATTTCTCCGTCCATAAGCTGGGGCATGCGCTGAGCGCAAAGTACGATGTGGCTCACGGAGCGTCCCTTGCGGCAGTGTGGGGCTCCTGGGCGAGATATCTGTATCAGGATCAGGCGCTGGGAAGATTCACCCAGTTCGCAGAGAATGTCTGGGGCATTTCCGGCGACGGTAAGACAGAGGAAGAGACGGCGCTGGCCGGAATAGAAAAGACGGAAGCATTCTTCCGGAGCATCGGCATGCCGGTCAGTCTTTCCCAGCTGGGTGTGCAGCCGAATGAGGAGGATAGGAAGGCTCTTTCCCTGGATGCGACCATGGGCGACACGGTAAAACTCACCAGGATCCGTCCGCTGGGCGCGAAAGAGGTGGGCGAGATTTACCAGATGGCAATGTAATGGAGGAACAGAATTGGCAGGAATTGAACAGAGTAAAATTCGAAATTTTTGTATTATCGCACATATCGACCACGGAAAGTCCACACTGGCGGACAGGATCATTCAGAAAACAGGTCTGCTGACTGAGCGTGAAATGCAGGATCAGGTGCTGGACAATATGGATCTGGAACGGGAACGCGGAATCACCATCAAGGCTCAGGCGGTCCGGACCATTTACAAGGCGAAGGACGGCGAAGAGTATATTCTGAACATGATCGACACGCCGGGCCATGTGGATTTCAACTACGAGGTGTCCCGAAGCCTGGCGGCCTGCGACGGTGCGATCCTGGTGGTCGACGCGTCTCAGGGGATCGAGGCGCAGACCCTTGCAAACGTATATCTGGCGCTGGACCATGACCTGGATGTCTTTCCGGTGATCAATAAGATCGATCTGCCGAGCGCGGATCCCGACCGCGTGATCGCTGAGATTGAGGATGTGATCGGCATCGAGGCGGAGGACGCTCCTCGGATCTCCGCGAAAACAGGAGAGAACGTGGACGAGGTGCTGGAGCAGATCGTGAATAAGATCCCCGCGCCCAAGGGAAGCCCGGACCATCCGCTCCAGGCGCTGATCTTCGATTCTGTATACGACGCCTACCGCGGTGTTATCGTTTCCTGCCGTGTGATGGAGGGAAGCGTGAAAAAAGGCACGAAAATCCGTATGATGGCCACCGGCGCGGTGGAGGAGGTCGTCGAAGTGGGATACTTTGGCGCCGGCCAGCTGATTCCCTGTGAAAAGCTGAGCGCCGGGATGGTCGGTTATATCACGGCGAGCATTAAGAATGTCCGGGATACCCGCGTGGGCGACACGATCACGGATGCGGACAATCCCTGTGCCGAACCCCTTCCGGGATATAAAAAGGTCAATCCGATGGTCTACTGCGGAATGTATCCGGCGGACGGCGCTCAGTACCAGGATCTGAGGGATGCGCTGGAGAAACTGCAGCTGAACGACGCTTCCCTGTTTTATGAGCCGGAGACTTCGGCGGCGTTGGGATTCGGGTTCCGCTGCGGATTCCTGGGACTTCTCCACCTGGAGATCATCCAGGAACGTCTGGAGAGGGAATATAATCTGGATCTGGTGACCACGGCCCCCAGTGTTATCTACAAGGTTCACAAGACAGACGGAACCTGCATCGACCTGACCAATCCGTCCAACCTTCCGGATCCGTCGGAGATCGATTATATGGAGGAGCCTGTGGTGCGCGCGGAGATCATGGTGACGACGGAGTTCATCGGTCCGATCATGGAACTGTGCCAGCAGCGCCGCGGACAGTACCAGGGAATGGAATATATGGAGACCACCCGCGCGATGCTGCATTACCACCTTCCGCTCAATGAGATCATTTACGACTTTTTCGACGCGCTGAAATCCCGGTCCCGCGGCTATGCGTCCTTTGACTATGAGCTGCTGGGGTATGAGCGCAGCGAACTTGTGAAACTGGATATTCTGGTGAACAAGGAAGAAGTAGACGCACTGTCCTTCATTGTATATTCCGGTTCCGCCTATGAGCGCGGAAGAAAGATGTGCGAGAAGCTGAAAGAGGAGATCCCGAGACAGCTGTTTGAGATCCCGATCCAGGCGGCGGTGGGCTCCAAGATCATTGCCAGAGAGACGGTGCGGGCGCTCCGCAAAGACGTCCTGGCGAAATGTTACGGCGGCGATATTACCCGAAAGAAGAAGCTGCTGGAAAAACAGAAAGAAGGAAAGAAGCGCATGCGCCAGGTCGGAAATGTGGAAATTCCGCAGAAAGCGTTTATGAGTGTGCTGAAACTGGACGACAATTAAAGAGAACAAAAAGAAGAGGGCTGCCCGTAATGATATGCCCCCTGTCTACTTGAC
>DXEK01000128.1 GCA_019115005.1 Candidatus Fusicatenibacter merdavium
CGCTGATCTGTGTGCGGTATTTTATCTTTTCCCCCGTTATCCGCTGACTCTGAAACTCTGGTTTGCGGATGAGGAGATACCCGGAAGCGGAAGAATACTGCTGGACAGAAGTGCAGGTCACTATCTTGCTGTGGAGGATGCGGTGACGGCAGGGTCGCTGCTGCTGGAGAAACTGATTGGAAAGATGCAAATGGTTCAGCTGCTAAAACGGTTGCAACAGCCCGGCCAGCTGAACGGTTACAGACTATTATAAAAATACAGGCTGCATTGCCGACAGGAGGAGACAACATGGAAATACAGAATAAAATCGGTCTGGTGGTAGAAGGCGGAGGCATGAAATGTGCCTACAATGCCGGGATCCTGGATGCATTCCTGGATCATCATATTACGTTTGGGTATTGTATCGGTGTGTCAGGAGGCGCGGGGAACGTGGCGTCTTTTGTGTCGGGACAGAGAGGGAGAAATCTCCGCTTTTTTACCGATTATATCCATGATCCGGAATATTTTGGCTGGAAAAGCTTTCTGAAGACGGGGAATCTCTTCGGTCTTCAGTATATTTACGGGGAACTGACAAACTCCGCAGGAAAGGATCCTCTGGATTACGATGCGCTCATGAAAAATCCTGCCGGATATGAAGTGGTGGCAACGAATGCGCTGACCGGTCAGGCGGAATATTTCGGGAAAGAAGATATGAAGAAGGACGATTACCGGCCTGTGATGGCTTCCAGCGCTATCCCTGCTGTCTGCCGGCCGGTGAAAATAAAAGGGATTCCCTATTATGATGGCGGTATTGCGGATGCGATCCCGGTACGCCATGCGTTGGAAGCAGGCTGTGAGCGTCTGGTCGTCATTCTGTCGAAGCAGAGAGATTATGTGAGAAAACCCCAGGGTATGCGTTTTCTGTATTCCAGGATCTGCCGGAGATATCCGAAGATCGTCGAGGATATTGACCGCAGACATATTACATACAGGGAGAATCTGGAAGATGTGTTTGAACTGGAACGCCAGGGGAAAGCGTTTGTCTTTGCGCCCAGCGAGCCTGTCAAGGTGGGAACATACACGATGGATGAGAAGGTGGAAAGAGAACTGTATGATCTTGGATGGAAAGATTTTAAGGATCGGAAGGATGATCTGAGAAAATTTATGGAGCAATAACCTGTCAGGATCATTTTTTATACAGTCATGGCAATGGAAGATCTGAAAGGATTTTTTATTGCCTTTTTCTATTATACCGGGTGTGATATGATAGAGAATAGGTAGAGGTTTGTACAGTGAGCGGAGAGGAGGCGGAAGATAGAGGATGACAAAAAATAAGATGATCGTTATGAGAGAGGTTACAAAAATTTTCGCAAATGGCGAAGATTATCTGAAGGCATTGAATAGTGTGTCGCTGGAAATCGATCCGGGGGAATTTGTGGCGGTCATGGGAACTTCCGGCAGTGGAAAGACTACGCTGCTGAATCTTCTCGGCGGACTGGAGATTCCAACAGAAGGAGCCGTTGGGGTCAACGGTGTCTGGCTTGCAGATTTGTCGGAAGAAGAGCGGACGGTCTTCCGGCGGAAAGAGATCGGTTTCGTTTTTCAGAAGTATAATCTTTTGCCTTCGGTCACAGTATTGGAGAATCTTCTGCTTCCGCTGAAATTGCTGAAGCTTGAGATCCGGAGAGATGAGGTGGAATCTTTGGCGGAGAAGTTGGGCATTCTGGAGAAACTATACCAGATGCCGGACAAACTGTCGGGAGGCCAGCAGCAAAGAGTGGCGATTGCAAGAGCCTTGCTGCATCGCCCGCAGGTGATCCTTGCGGATGAGCCTACGGGAAGTCTCGACCGGAAAACAGGAACCGCGGTTATGGAACAGATGAGAGGAATGTGCAGGGATAGCGGTCAGACATTGATCGTTGTTACCCATGATGAGAAAATCGCCGGAATGGCGGACCGGGTGGTCCTCCTGGAAGATGGAGAGGTGATTAAAGATGAGAGGCGGGAAGCAGATATACGGACAGTCGGCGGAAAAGATCCTGAAAAATGCCTATAGAAACAGCAGCCGGAAACGTGGTCTGGCGTTGACGCTGACAAGCGGAATGCTGATGGTGTTGGTGATTTTTCTGGCGGGGTTTCTCCAGGGAAAAATCCGGGCGGATCAGTTCAGGTATCAGAGGGAACATGGTTCTTCGAGTTATGCGTATGTGGAGAATGGAACGCCGAAAACCGCCCGGATCCTGGAACAGATTCCCCTGATCCGTCAGGTCGGATATGAAAAACGGTATGGACAGTTGTTTACCAATGGCCTGGGATACAGTGACTGTTCTGTGATGGAAGAGGAAGACTGGAGGACGCTGAAAGCTGTGGCTTATACAGACATCTGCGGGACTTATCCGGAGGAGTCCAATGAGATCATGATGTCTGTGCAGACGCTGAAATCTCTCGGAATCCAAGATCCACAGGTAGGAATGAAACTGTGTCTGGAATTTTACTGGAAAAGTGTTTTCATTCAGGAAGAGACGGGACCGCAGGAACTTATTCTGTCGGGATATTTTACAGATTACACAGGGAATACCGGCTCGGATTCCATCTCTTATATTTCCAAAAAGAAACTGGAAAAAGCCGGAATTCCGGAATTTCCCTGCCGGATCCTCCTGGATGTAACTTCCGGGCTGCGAAGCGGAGAACAGACGGAGCGGATGCTGTCGGATTCTGTTTCCCTTGCGGAAGATGAGTATTTTGTGGCAGAGGATTCGGCGTTTTACAAAAGTATTCGGGGTATCGCCGGAAGCTTTGGCGCCGGGATTGTTTTATTGCTGCTGATTTCTTTCAGTGGTGTTCTGCTGATCTTCCGGATGATCCGGATATCGTTTCTCAGAGATGAACGGCTGTTTGAGACTTTGCGGATCCTCGGGGTGACAGGGAAACAGATCCGGAAAGTCGTCTGCGGGCAATTTCTGCGGGATCTCATGGCCGGAACGGTTTTGGGAGGTTTCCTGGCATGTATGATTGTCTGGCTGCTGTTTCCCCGGCTTATTACGAGAATGTATATGGGAGAAGCAGGAAAGATCGATGCGTCCTCGTTTTTGCTGGTTCCTTTTTATGCGGGAGCAGTTCCGGTCGTCTGTCTGGCGGGTTGGTTGACCGCAGTTGTAAGCTTTCAGACATTGTCCCGAAAAAGGGGAGCGGGGAACAATGCGGTGAAAAGAAAGAATAAGAGAAAGCATGAGTTGTCACGGATCGGATGGAAAAAGCAGCAAAATCTCTGGAGAAAGCGGAAAAGCTTTCTGCTGGAAATGGCATGGAAGTCTGTAAAAAATTCAGGGCAAAGTTTTCTGTTCGGCGTTCTGCTGGTCTCTATGGGCGGAATTGCCGCGCTCTGTGCGGTCAGCCTGACAAGCGGGACCGATCTGTTCAGAAGACTGGAAAATCAGCCGGATTTTCAGGTGGGACTCACGTATTCCGGTTATGAATTTCTGGAAAGGCAGAAATTTTATGCATGGAATGAATACAGTTCGCCGGAATCGTCGGAAACAGATTTTTTCCCGGAAAATCTGAAAGAATGTCTGGTGAAGCTGTCGCAGCAGAAAGCAGGGAATGTGGAAATAAAGAAAGGATATCTGCCATCGTTCGATACGGATTTTTCGTATGACGGTGCGCATAATGGAATGATTTCTGAGCTTTACAAATATGCACCTGATATTCCCCGGACAATGATCTGTGCTCTGTCGGAAGAGGAGGAACGCAGGCTTTGCGGGCAGATCTCTTCCGGGAGGAAAGGTCTGGAGGAAGGAGAAGCCATTCTTTTGCATCGGGGAATCCCGTTTAAAGAGCCGCCAGGCGGTTCCGGACAGGGAGTGACTTTTTTTGCATACGATGTACTGCCTTCCGCCGATACGTTCCCGGAATGGCGGGAGCAGGCTTACGCAGCGAAACTGAAAGTTGTGGAGTCGGCAGATCTGCTGAAAACGGATCTGGCGGATCTGAATCTGATCTGGTCAGAGGAGAATGTCTGCTGGGTGGTAGTATCGGAGGAGACGTATCGAAAACTTTCCGAGACGCTTCAGGAATATGTGCTGGAAATAAATCTTTCTTTTCCGGAAGAACAGGGGACGGAAGCAGAAGAGAAGATCCGCCGGTATGTGAAAGAGACGAATGAAGCATTTCGAAACGGTTATGGGGTGGAGGCGGATCAGGTATTTTTGACCTGCAAGTCGGAAACCATTGCCCTGGAGACGAAATATCTGGAAAACAGCAGATTCTGTATGGCGGCGGTCTGCGCGGTTCTTTTCCTGCTGGGAATCCTCACGTATGGAAGTACCCGTTACCTGGATCTTGTGATGCGGGAAAATGAACAGAAAATGCTGCGAATTCTTGGGATAACGCAGCGTCAGCAGAAAACAGTGCTGAGGCTTGAGGGAATGATTCACTGTGTTGTCCTGGCGATTCTTCTGGCGGCAGCGGGAAACGGAGTGATTGTTCTGCTGGACAGATTGGTGAAACATCAGAGTGAACATTTTTATGCGCATTATCCGTGGGGTGTGTTTGGAATTCTGGTATTGACGATTTTCGGAGTATCGCTGGCGCTGCCTGAAATTATAAAGAGGAAGAGAGGGAGATAATATAGCTTGGTAAAAGAAACCTCCAAACGGATAAGATATCGGTTTGGAGGTTTCGATCAATTTGGGATGTGTCCCTTTTCCGTGTTGTGCGGATCAATTTTACGATTCAATAATCGTACCGGTTTTTCCGTTATATCCGTCGATGGCTTTGTCGATGGAAGTGATCACTGCGCGTCTTCCGGCTTTCTGTTCCACGAAGGAGACAGCAGCCTCGATCTTTGGGAGCACTGACTTTTCGTCAAACTGATTTTCTTCCATATACTTTTTCGCTTCTGCGACGGAGATATGTTCCAGCTGGCGTTCTTCGTTGGTGTGGTATCCGACAGCTACATGTTCCACGCTGGTCAGGATCAGGAGTTCGTCGGCGTCTACCATTTCCGCCATCTTTCCGCTGATCAGGTCTTTCTCAATGACAGCGGAGGCACCTTTCAGTTCTTCTTCCTGTTCCAGCACCGGAATTCCGCCGCCGCCGCATGCGATCACAACTTGTCCGGCGTCCATCAGCAGACGGATCGTATCGATCTCAATGATATCCTGCGGCTTCGGTGAAGCGACGATTCTGCGGTAGCCATCTTCTGTCTCCACCACATAATTTCCTTTTTCTTCTTCTGCATCCGCCTCTTCCTTGGTCATGCACCGGCCGATCACTTTGGTCGGGTGATGGAAAGCGTCATCGTACGGATCTACTTTTACCTGAGTGATCACGGTTGCCACGGGTTTGTAGATACCGCGGCGGAGGAGTTCTGCGCGGATGCTGTTCTGCAGGTCGTAGCCGATGTACCCCTGGCTCATCGCGGAGCAGACGGACATGGGGGCTGCGCTGTAATTTTCATGTGCTTTGCCAAATTCGTTCATCGCGGTGTGGATCATGCCGACCTGTGGAGCGTTGCTGTGCGTGATGGCAACGGCGGCACCTGCCTGTACCAGGTCTGCGATTACTTTTGCAGAACGTTTTACGGCGATCTGCTGTTCCGGAAGTGTGGTTCCGAGTGCTCGGTGACCAAGCGCCACTACAACTTTTTTCTTCGTCATATAAAAGTCCTCTCTTTATCTGAAGTTTTGTAACGGTTCAAACAGGTTTACGCATATCCTGCGCCGTCAGAGGGGAAATCCGCCCGGAAAACCGGGGAAATTCTGTCCCTTAGTGATAATCATTATTATAGAGTGCTTTCCATGAAAAATCAAGCACGAAAAGGCGGTGCAGCCTGCCGGGAGTATGAAACTGAGCGGATTAGAGTGGAAAGAACAGAAAAAATCCGGTATAATGTTTGTATACGAATTTCGGTTTTCTGACGCTGACAGAATGGTTTTCGAGAAGGAACTCAGATGGAAACCGGGGCGGCGGGAATTTCGGGAACCGATGAGATCATTTCAGACACGAGGAGGAATACAATGGCTGGTTTAAAGTTTGACCGGGAAAAAATCCTGGAATTGACGGACAAGGTTGTGGAGCGGACGATGCGGATGGACATGACCTGGGACTGGCCCTGCGGGGTGGCCTATTACGGGATCTGCAAGGCCTATGAGGTGACGGGAAAGGAATGGTATCTGGATCTTGTAAAAGCGCGGGTGGATGAGTATCTGGAACTGGGATTGCCGAAGTGGACGGTAAATACCTGTGCGATGGGACACTGCCTGATTACTTTGTATGAAGCTACCGGAGACGAGCGGTATTGGGAGATCGTGATGAGTAAGGTGGAGTATCTCCGGAAGGATGCGCTGCGTTTCGGGGATTCAGTTCTACAGCATACGGTTTCTGAAAACAATGATTTTCCGGAACAGGCATGGGCGGATACGCTGTTTATGGCAGCTTTTTTCCTGCTTCGGGTGGGAGTAAAACAGAAGGATCAGGCGCTGATCGACGATGCTCTGAATCAGCATTACTGGCATATCCGCTATCTCCAGGATCCGGAAACGGGATTGTATTACCATGGATACAATCATCTGACCGGGGATCATATGTCCGGTATTTACTGGGGAAGGGCAAATGCCTGGGCTGCCTACACCATGTCACAGGTAGGGATCGTGCTGCCGGAATGCTATCTGTACCCGAAATATCTTGATGTGACCGGTTCTCTGAACGAACAGCTTGCGGCGCTGAAGCTTCTGCAGACGGATCATGGACTGTGGCGCACGATCCTGGATGATCCGGAGTCTTATGAGGAAGTTTCCGCTTCCGCGGGGATCGCGGCGGCGATGGCAGCCAAAGGGAATCCGCTTCACATAAAATATATCAACAGAGCAATCTGCGGAATCCAGGACAATATCAGCAGAGACGGACGGGTATTAAACGTGTCCGGAGGAACCGCTGTGATGAAAGACCGGGAAGGATATCGGAATATTCCGAGAAACTGGATCCAGGGCTGGGGCCAGGGGCTGGCGCTGGCATTCTTCGCGGAAGTGCTGAACTATGAAAATAACAGAAATGACGGAGCGCTTTGACAATTTAGTTATTCGTATTGCATGTCCTTAAAAATGGTGAAGATCATGAAAGCGGATCGGAATAGGATAAGTGTGTCAGAAAGCGAAAGTTCACAGGACAGATGGGGAGCAGATTACGCCGGATAAGAAATGCCGGAGTATCTAATCATAATGTTATGGCCGATCTGGGCGCAAGTATTTGGGATATGCTGCGGGGAGGTGTCGGATGAAGATTGCAAAATATCCTGTCTGGATCAAAGGAAAAGCATACACAGCAGAAGTAGAGTTCAGCCAGTATGAGTATGCCATAGTGATCATACAGACGGATTTATACAGAGGGATGCGAAAAATGGGGCAGAAGCCGGAAACCACCTTCGTGAAACGGGTGCCGATTGAAATGTATGCCCAGGAGGCGGCGAGCGCGATAAAGCCGTAGGAGGAATCCGGCCGGATGCCGGGGCAGATCAAAGATGTGACAAAGTCCAGAAATGCCGGAATGCAGAAAATCCGGTAGTTACAAGGGCTCCCGTAAATACCGGACAAAAGAAAAATGGAAGCAACGGGGCTCGAACCCGTGACCTCTCGCGTGTGAGGCGAACGCTCATCCCGGCTGAGCTATGCTTCCATCGATATTTATTATATCACTCTTAAATGGAATTTCAAGAGAAAATTGAAAAATCAGGAATGTATCAAAAAAAAGAAAAACATACCAGTAAAAAAACGGAGGTGCGGAAAAGTATGAAACACGTCATTCCACAGGATTCCACATATCTTCCGGGCATGAAAACTCTGATGGCGGATCCGACGGATCATCTGAATGTCCGGTATTTTCCGGATGTAGAATATGTCAGGCGGGGAGAGAAAGCGCTGCATCTGCAGCTCCTGATGCCGGCAGGCGTTGCCCCGGGGGAACTGTCCGGGGATCCGGAGCAGATCCAGAGCAGACGCTGTCCATGGATCGTTTATGTGCAGGGCGCGGCATGGGGAGAGCAGGATGTGTACGGTTCTCTGCCCCGTCTGGTGCGGATGGCAGAAAGCGGATATGTTGTGGCGAGTGTCAAACACCGGGCGTCCCGGGAAGCCGGGTTTCCCGCGTTTCTCCAGGATGTAAAGTCGGCGATCCGCTTCCTGCGGGCCAACGCCGCGTTTTACCATATCGATCCGGATCGGGTGGCTGTCTGGGGAGATTCTTCCGGCGGCCATGCGGCGCTGATGGTCGGGGTGACCGGGGATCTGCCGGAGTTTAAGACGGAAGACTGTGCGGAATATTCCGATGCGGTAAACGCTGTTCTGGACTTTTACGGTCCGACGGATGTGACCCGTATCAATGACGCGCCCAGAAATCCGGTTTACACTGCGGACAAAGAAAATATCCCGGAGGATCTCCTGTTTGGCGGATGTGTGATCGATCATCCGGAGATCGCCCAGCCGGGAAATCCATTGAACTATATCACGGCAGAAAAAGATCTTCCGCCAATCCTGATCGTACACGGAGACTGGGACTCCATGGTCCCATTTCAGCAGAGTGTCCTGATCTACAAAAAACTTATGGAATGCGGGAAAACCGCAGAATTCTACAAAGTATACGGAGCTGAGCACGGAACGTGTCTCTGGACGCCCGAGGTCCTGAAAACGGCGGAACAGTTTCTCGGAATCTATCTGTCATAAAGAAATGTCTGTGAGAACGCAAAACAGCGGCGCACCGAAGTGCGCCGCCGTTTTAATGAGGGGGGAGATAGTGAGTGGTTAATCAACTATCCGAGTCTTAGTATAGGAAAAAAATGTGTTGAAAGTATGTCCAAAAAATAAAAAAAGAAGAAAAGGTTTTAAGAAAGCGGAAAAAATTCAAAAAGAAAATAAAAACCCCGGACCGTGTGAAAACATAGTGCCTGTGGGCATCCAGCCCATCGCGAAGCGATTCTCAATGGCTGGATGCCGTAACCGTTCAGCTGGCCGAACGGTTACCTTGTCCGTTACGAAAAACTTTCCCCAGCATTGCAATGTTTTTCTGTCTATGTTATATTTTAATATAATATTGTTTTTTCAGGAGGCAAAAAACAGATGAAAAATTTACGTTCATTAATAGAAAATATATCCTGTACCTGCCTGCAGGGATCCCTGGACACAGAGGTCCGGGCGATCGCCTATGACTCCAGAAAAGTGGAAAAAGGCGCATTGTTCGTCTGTATCCGCGGCGCTGTGGCGGACGGTCATACGTTTGCAAATGAGGTGGTTGAGAAAGGTGCCAGGGTGCTGGTAGTGGAAGAGCCGGTCGATGTTCCGGAGAATGTGACTGTGCTTCAGGTTTCCGATACCAGATACGCCCTGGCTTTGATTTCCTGTGCATGGTTTGACTACCCGGCGAAGAAAATGAAGACCATCGGTGTTACGGGGACGAAGGGGAAGACGACGACCGTCTATATGGTGCGGTCCATTCTGGAGAATGCCGGCTACAAGGTGGGACTGATCGGGACCATCGAGACGATCATCGGGGATCGGCACATTCCTTCGGAGAATACGACGCCGGAATCCTATCTGGTACAGAAGTATTTCTCCGAGATGGCGGAGGAAGGATGCGACTGTGTCGTGATGGAGGTTTCCTCCCAGGCGCTGATGCTCCACCGGTGCAGCGGGATCCTGTTTGATTTCGGAATTTTTACGAATATCGGCGAGGATCATATCGGTCCCAACGAGCACAGCAGTTTTGAGGACTATCTTTCATGTAAAAAGCGGCTGCTTTCCCAGTGCAGGATCGGGATCGTCAACCGGGACGACGGACATTTTGATGAGATCGTAGAGGGAAGCACCTGCGAACTGGAGACCTACGGATTTTCCGAAAAGGCCGATCTGCGCGCGGTGGACGAGAAACTTGTGACGTATCCGGGATATCTCGGAATCTCCTATACGGTGGACGGGCTGCTTCATTTTCCGGTGGAGATCGACATCCCGGGGAAATTTAATATCTACAATTCTCTGACCGCCATTTCCATTTGCCGCCATTTCCGGGTGTCTGTGGAAGATATCCAGGCGGCCCTGAAAGTGGCGAAGGTTCGCGGAAGGGCGGAGATGGTCAAGGTGTCCGACCAGTTTACGCTGA
>DXEK01000012.1 GCA_019115005.1 Candidatus Fusicatenibacter merdavium
TTCCGGATCAGTTCCTCGTAAAAATCTCTCGTCCTGTCGCAGAGCTGGCGGATCGTCTCGCCGTCCTCCGCCGGCTGAAAATGCAACGGATCCGTATAAAAATAGTCAAAATGTTCCGACGGGATCTGATAATTTCCTTTCCTGCAGCCAAGACCCTCCCAGGAGCCAAACGAAAGTTCCTCAATCCTGCTGTCCTCATACAGAGGAACGTGACGGTCTCCGAGGATAATCTGCGCCGTCACCTTTGCACGGCTCAGGGGACTGGTGATCCCCAGATCAAAGGGAACATCCTTCAGCGCCTCGGCAGTCACTTTTGCCAGCCGGATCCCCTTCTCATCGAGCTGGGTGTCCGACTGGCCCTGCAGACGCCCCTCAACATTCCACTGCGTCTCTCCATGACGGATAATATATAATAACATCTTTCCTTCTTTCTGACGCATCTGCTGCGTCAATCATGATAGCGTCATCAGGGCAGTTCCGCCGCCATCACTGGCGGAGTTCTGCTCCCAGTCCCTGAAGACCGTTCAGGATCTTCTTCATCGCACCGTTGATGTCATCCTCGGTCAGGGTTCTGTCCTTGGAGCGGAACACCACGGTATACGCCATAGACTTATAGCCTTCCTTGATCTGCGCACCCTCGTAGATATCGAACAGCTGATAATTTTCGAGGATCTTTCCGCCTCTCTGTACCAGTACATGTTCAATGTCTCCGGCCAGAACATTCTTCGGGACCACCATGCTCAGGTCACGGGAAACCGCCGGATATTTCGCCAGTCCCGTATATTTCCGGTCAAAGGTCGCACACTCCAGAAGATTCAAAAGATCGATGACCGCCACATAAGCACGGCCGCCGATTCCGTAATTGTCCGCCACCTGGGGATGAACTTCTCCCAGATATCCGAGATCCATGCCTTCATAGTAAACCTCCGCCTGGCGTCCCGGATGCAGGAACGGTTTTCCGGCCTTCGGGTCGTATTCCGGGCGTTTTCTCATGCCCAGCTTATCCAGCAATTCCTCCACAACACCTTTCATATCATAGAAATCGCCGTCACCGTACATCCCCAGCGTAAACATCATGCGCTCCTCCGGCAGTTCCTTCAGCGGCAGTTCCTTCGGAAGATAGATGTTGCCAAGTTCATACAGGCGGACATTTTTGTTGCGGCGGTTATAGTTGGTCGCCAGCGAGGTCAGCATACCGTTGAGCGAAATCGTTCTCATGATGGAGAAATCCTCTCCCAACGGATTGCGGATCGTGATCGCCTGGCGCAACGGATCGTCTTTGTCCAACAGCAGTTTGTCAAAAACCTTCGGACTCTCGAAGGAATAGCACATTCCCTGGGAGAATCCACAGTACTCCGCGATGTCTCTCGCGACCGCCTCCACTCTCATCTTGAACGGGAGCTTTCCGGTCGTTGCCTCTCCGCTGGGGAGCGTCGTCGGAATGTTGTCATAGCCGAAGAATCTCGCCACTTCCTCTGCAAGATCTGCGGTACAGTGGATATCCTGGCGGAACGTCGGAGCCACAATCTCATTGGACGCCTCGTCGTAAACCAGTTCCACACTCTCCAGATATTTCAGCATTTTCTCACGGGTCAGGCTGGTGCCGAGCAGTGCGTTGATCCGGTCCGGCTCAAATTTCACACGGGCAGGCTCTCTCTTCACCGGATAGACATCCACCATGCCGCCGACAACCTCTCCGGCTCCCAGCTCCTCCATCAGCTGGCAGGCGCGGTCAATGGCAGCCTGGGCATTGTTCGGATCCAGCCCCTTTTCGAATTTTCCGGAAGCGTCGGTGCGCAGGCCGATTCTTTTGGCGGACAGACGGATATTGGTCCCGTTGAAGCATGCCGCCTCGAAGAGCACCGTCTTCACATTGTCGGTGATCATGGAATTCTCGCCGCCCATGATCCCGGCGATCCCGACTGCCTTCTCCGCATCGCAGATCATCAGAACATTCTCGTCCATCGTGCGCTCCTGTCCGTCCAGCGTTACAAACTTCTCATTCTCAGAAGCACGGCGCACAATGATCTGACGTCCGGCGATCGTATCCAGATCATACGCATGCATTGGCTGTCCGTACTCTTCCATCACATAGTTTGTGATATCCACCAGATTATTGATCGGACGGATCCCGTTGGACGCCAGCGCCCGCTGCATCCACTTGGGAGACGGACCGATTTTTACATTTTTTACGACTCTCGCGCAGTACCGCGGACACAGTTCCGTATCCTCCACCTGCACCTTGATATAATCCGCCGCGTTCTCGCTGTTTCCGGTCTCTTTCACCTGGGGCGGGCAGAACTTCTTATGGAAGGTCGCAGCCGCCTCCCGGGCGATACCGATCACACTGTAGCAGTCCACACGGTTGGAAGTGATCTCGTACTCAATGATCGTATCGTCCAGCCCCAGCGCATGAATGGCGCTCTCGCCAACCACCGCATCTTCCGGAAAAATATAGATTCCAAACTCTGGAGCCTCCGGATAGAACTCTCTGGAACTGCCCAGTTCCTCGATGGAGCACATCATGCCGCAGGACTCGACACCGCGCAGCTTCCCTGCCTTGATGCGGGTTCCGTTCTCACTGAGATGGCCGTCATGATCCCCTGCCACCATGCCGCCGTCCAGGACCACCGGCACTTTATCGCCCTCTTTGACATTCGGCGCGCCAGTGACGATCTGTACCGTCTCATTTCCCACGTTTACCTGACACACGATCAGCTTATCCGCATCCGGATGCTTCTCGATTTTTTCGATCTGTCCAATCACGATTCTGTCCAGATGCTCGTCCAGGCGCTCATAATTTTCCACCTTGGTTCCGGATAACGTCATCGCGTCGGTATATTCCTGCGCCGTCACATCCAGGTCCGGCACATACATTTTAATCCATGATAATGAAGTATTCATTGTTCTCCTCCTGATGCACTGCATTTTTCACGCCCCGATGCGGGGACTTTCTTTTCCGTTGTCTGTCAGAATTGACGCAGGAAACGGTCGTCATTCTCATACAGAAGACGCATATCGTCGATCTCATATTTCAGCAGTGCGATACGCTCCAGACCGACGCCGAATGCAAATCCGGTGTATTCGTTGGGATCAATCCCGCACATTTCAAACACATGGGGATGTACCATTCCACATCCCAGGATCTCGATCCATCCGGAACCTTTGCAGAACCGGCATCCCTTCCCGCCGCATTTGAAACAGCTGACGTCCATCTCGGCGCTCGGCTCCGTGAACGGGAAATGATGCGGACGGAACTTTGTCTTGGTCTCCGGTCCGAACAGCTCTTTCGCGAATACTTCCAGCGTTCCCTTCAGATCGGAGAAGGTAACGTTCCTGTCGACGACAAGGCCCTCGATCTGATGGAAGGACGGAGAGTGGGTCGCGTCCACCTCGTCGGAACGGAACACACGTCCCGGAGAGATCATACGGATCGGCAGCTTGCCCTGCTCCATCACACGCGCCTGCACCGGAGACGTCTGGGTACGGAGAACGATCTCATCGTTGATGTAAAACGTATCCTGCTCATCCTTCGCCGGGTGCCCCTCCGGAATGTTCAGCTTTTCGAAGTTGTACAGATCGTACTCCACTTCCGGACCTTCCGCCACCTCATACCCCATACCGATAAAAATGCGTTCCACTTCTTCCAGCGCGATGGTATTCGGATGGCGGTGTCCCACATTCGCCTTCTTCGCCGGCAGGGTCACATCAATCACTTCCGACGCCAGTTTCTTCTCCTGGAATTCCGCTTCCAGCTTCGTCTTCGCCTCCTCCAGTTTCGACTCGATGTTCGCACGGGCGTCGTTCACCAGCTGGCCGACTTTTGGCCGGTCCTCCGGCGCGACGTCCTTCATTCCTTTCAAAACTGCGGTCAGTTCTCCTTTTTTTCCAAGGACATTGACGCGCACGTCGTTCAGCTTATCCAGCGCATCTGACGCCTCAATGTCGGCGATCGCATGCTCCAGGATCGCCTGAAGTTTCTCTTTGATTGCTCCTTCACTCATTGTTAATGATCTCCTTTTTCTTTTTCAACATATACGGCGCCGCAACACCGTCAGGCGGTAAAAGATCCTATAGAACAAAAAAAGTCCCATCCACAAAGGGACGAGACATTTGTTCGCGGTACCACCCTGATTCCCGGAAAAATCCCGGGCGCTCATGATGCGCTGTAACGGGCGCAAACCGTTTATCCCTACTGCAATGTTCAGGATAACTGCTCCGGCGCGAACCTCAAACAACCTCTGAACTTAAAAGGGCTTACAGCCGGTGACCCCTTCTCTCTGTAAGAAAAGACTGTTCTACTGACACCTTCCATGCAGGTAACGATAATTTTTCACTGATTACCACCTATTCTATACAGGAACCTTTGAAATGTCAAGATTTTTTTCTCAGTTTTGTCAGGGCTGCGGTTTCCAGCCAGCGAAGCTTGTCCTCAAAATAAGAGTTGATCTCCGCTCCGATCAGCACGATCCACATGCAGAAATACAGCCACAGCATGATCAGGACCAGCGTGGTCAGGCTTCCATACATATTTACCGTCCCCGGCGCAAAGTCTATGTAGATAGAAAACGCCAGGGAGAAGATCGACCAGGCCACAGACGAGACGATCGCTCCCGGAAACTGACTTTTAAAGCTGGCCCTCCGGTTCGGCACAAACTTATAGATCAGCAGGAACACCGCGCACAGCATCGCCAGCGTGATAAACGTACGCATTCCTATGATAAACGAGGTGACTTTCGCGATCATCGGAAATTTTGCCGCGATCCCGGCCTGGATCTGATTGCCGAAAACCAGCAGGATCAATGTGAGCGCCACCGCCAGCACAAAGATCAGCGTGTAGAAGGTGGAGCGCAGACGATTGATCACATAGCCTCGCGTCTCCTCCACACGGTAAATACAGTTCAATCCGTTCGTCAGAGAATTGATGCCTTTTCCGGCAGACCACAATGCGATCACCGCCGACAACGGAACAAACGCCGGAGATTTCCCGAAAACTTCACCGACGATCCCCTTGATGAAACTGCTGAACTCCGTGGGAACAAGGCCCACCAGTGCGTCTGTCACGATCTCCTGCGTCAGAGGCGTATACTGCACGAGCGTCACCAGCAGAAGCACAAACGGGATAAAAGAGAGCAGGATAAAGTAGGCGCTCTGTGCAGCGTAAGCGCCTACATGGTCCTCATTAAATCTTTTCAGAAATCCCCGGATCACTCCGAATACATTGTTGTCTCTCTTCACTGTCTCCGTTTCCTTTCTTCTGGCTGCCTGAATTCTTCCGAGGATCACACCTCTCCGCTGCGGTCAGATCTCCGTCAGTTCCACGTTCGTATAGAAAAAGTGCAGGATCTCCTCATAGCTTTCTCCCCGCTCCGCCATATGGGCCGCGCCGTTCTGAGACATCCCGACCCCGTGTCCATACCCGCCTCCGTCAAACCGGTAACCGGTCACCACCCCGTTTTCCGTAACAGGACTGCAGATAAAATAGGCGCTGGGCATCAGGCTCATCTCCGTCGTCGTCTTTCCATCATTTTTCAGAATCGGATAACCTTTTGTCGAAAATACTTCCCGGATCTCATACTCGCCGGTCAGCGTCCTACTCCCGGCCGTTCCGTGAATCGTCAGCGTCTCGACCGCCCCGCCGCTGGAACGCTTGACGATCTCAATGGAACGCAGTGTACCGATCCCGTACGATTCAATCCTGCTGTTCAGATAAGCGATGGGAAGCGTGACCTGCCAGCGATACCATCCGTCCTCCGCTTCATAACTGTCCGCATCTTTCGAGGTGATAAAACTCGCGAAAGCTTCTTCTGTACTGATGTCCGGAGACTCATCCTCTCCGAGATAGACGCTCTCCAGATACGACTCGTCACTGCTGGAATCCCACACCTCGTCCGTGCTGGTATAACCGCTGGAGGTAGAAAAAAAGTAAGCGGTGATCGGCTCCCCGTTACAGGTCAGGATCTGGCCCGCCGTGGCGTCAACCGCCTGATCGGTAGAATCCTGCCGCTCAATATTATTATATACCTGATAGGACACGCTGTCATCCACCTGGGCGTGATAATCCGACAGACTGTTGTTCAGCATTTGCCGGTAAGCGTAAGTCCGCGCACAAACCGCCTGCGCCTTCAGCGCTTCCTGCGCATAGGAAGCCGGCATCTCGCTGGGCACCACATATTTCAGATAAGTCTCCAGCGGAAGCTCATTGACCAACACGATCCCGTTACTGCCCTGATAGATCTCAAAGGTACCCTCATAGACAGGCACTCCCTGCGTCCGCTCCAGATTCTCCACCGCTGTACCTGCCTCAGTATTTTCCGGGCTCACGGTGATACATCCGTCCTGAAACCACGGGGAATCCTGTGTGATTTCCACCGCCTCGCCGGCTCCGGCTACGTATATGTCTCCGTTCAGATGCAGCGGGGAATTTCCTTTCAAAACCAGCTTTTCATGATAATATCCGGCAAAATCCGTCGTCTTGATCAGGACACGGATCTTCGGCTCCTCCGGGGAGGTCTCCTGCACCGCTGCGTCTGCAGTTTCCGTCTCCGGCGATTGACTGACCGCCGGACTTTGCTGCAGATACGCCTCCTGCTCTCTCAACACCAGCTCTTCCTGCGTCAACGGTTCCGCACTATCCGATACGCAGGAAACATTCTGCGCACTGTTTTTCCCGTTCTCCGCTGTACCTCCGTCCAGCTTCAGTTTGGTCAGACAGAATCCTGCAAACAGCAGAAGACAGCAACCGAAAAGTATCAGTTCAAGACCATCAAATTTCTTTTCCATGCTTTTATTATATGCACATGGAACATCTGCCATACGCCCCGGCATGTCTGAAAATGTATGTCTCCGTCAGCTTTTTGCAGGCCGTAACCGCTCAGCCGGCTGAACGGTCAAAAAAAATCTGCCAGTCAAATCCGTAAAACGATCGACCAGCAGATTCTGATAATGACATCATTCATAGATAAACTTGTACGTCGTTGTTGTATCGTAAGTCTCTCCCGCTTTCAGGATCGGCTTTTCTTCTTTTTCCTCATTAACCGCGTTTGGGATGTACTGGGATTCCAGACAGAAACCGGAACGTTTTTCGTACACGGCGCCGTCCTTTCCTTTCACATGATCCACAAAGTTTCCGGTATAGAATTGAAAGGCGGGAAGATCCGTATAAGCTTCCATCACGATCCCGGTCTGATCGCCCTTTACTGCGGCAAACAGCTGCGGGCCCTCGCCGGTCCGGTCAAGAATGAAATTATGGTCATATCCGCCGGTCAGTTTCAGCTGTTCGAAATCGGCGCCGATCTCACGGCCGATCGTCTTTTCCTCTGTGAAATCCATCGGCGTCCCGCTCACCGGCGCGTGTTCACCGGTCGGAATCGAACGGGAATCGATCACAGGACTGAAGTGAGACGCTTTCAGGCACACGGTATGCTCCAGGACATCGCCGCTGTCGTGGCCGTTCAGATTGAAATAACTGTGGTTTGTCATATTGGCAACGGTATCTGCATCGCAGGTTCCGCAATAATGGATCGACACTTCATTGTCGTCCGTCAGCGTATAGGTAACGTCCACGGAGAAATTTCCCGGGAATCCCTGATCCTTGTCCGGACTGTCCAGATGAAGGGTGATCGCCTGGTCCTTCACTTCTTTGACCTCCCAGAAACGGTATTCATATCCGTCCGGGCCGCTGTGAAGACTGTTTCCGTTCTCATTCGCCGCGAGCTGATAACGTACGCCGTTTAACTCGAACGCTGCGTTGGCGATCCGGTTTCCGTTTCTACCGATCGTCGCCCCCAGATGGCAGGGATCTGTCACATAGCCGCTGACGTTTCCATACCCCAATACCACATCCTTTTTGCTTCCATCCTTTGCGGGAACCTTCACGGATACGAGATGGGCGCCGTAATCACAGACGGTCATCTCCATACCGCCAGCGTTGGCGAAAGAATATAACTGCGCTTCTCTTCCCTCCACGGTTCCAAATGCTGTCCTGTTCATACCTTTCACTCTCCTTATCATAATGAATAAGAGAGCCATTTTCATGGCTCTCCCTTTTTCTTTTGTAACCCCGGGATGCCGTTTCCTATCTTTTGACTCCTAGCGCTATGCTAGGTGGGTAACCGCAGTCACAACGTCTGCCTTCCGCTGACTTCTGTTTCCAGGGCGGCTTGACATCGGCAGGACAATATGAGTCTCCCGTTTAAAGTAAATGTAGGTTCAAAATAATAGGATCATCGCACATTCCAGGTAATTACCTTTATAAATTTTTTCTTTGCTTTTTTCTATAATGAATTATAAACTAATTCCTATCGTATTTCAAGTGGTATCTTTTTCTTTTGACATTATTCGTTACAGTTCAGCCAGATCTGCGCATTTACTGCGCAGACCGTATGAAAACATAGTGCCTGTGGGCATCCAGCCCATCGCGAAGCGATTCTCAATGGCTGGATGCCGGTTACAGTTCAGCTGGCTGAACTGTAACCATTATTCGTTACAGTTCAGATAATAATACAGATCATCCCTCCTTTGCTGTCGTTTACGATCTTCTGCATGGAATCCTGCAGTTTCACCTGACTGTCCTCTGTGATCTGCGCGATTTTTGTCCGAATGCCGTCCTCCACAAGCTGCTCAATGGACTTGCCGAAAATATTGGTCTTCCAGATACCGTCCTCCTGTTTTGCACTCTCCTTGATAAATGCGATCAGGTCTTTCGCCTGTTCCTCGCTCCCGACAATCGGAGCGATCTCCGTCTCAATGTTCGCCTTTATCATGTGGATCGACGGGCTGGTCGATTTGATCTTCACCCCGTATTTGCTTCCCTGCTTAATCACTACCGGTTCATCCAGGGTAATCTCTTCCTTTTTAGGAATCACAACCCCATATCCGCAGCCGCGAACGGAAACCATTGCATCCTGTACTTTGGCATACTCTTCTTTCATCTGCGACAGTTCTTTCAACGTCTGCATCAGGCCATATTCATCCTGAATCTCCACTCCGGTCATCTCGCTGACCATATCGTAATAGAACTGTTCGCGGATATCCACCCGCACCTCCACGATTCCGGTCGACAAGTCCATGGACTGCAGGCTGGTGCTTTTTACATACCCGCTGGGCAGATTCACCGTATCTTTTCGGACGTCTCTGACATAATGAAGCTTTTCCGACAGTTCCCTTATGTTTGACAGCAGTTCCGCTTTCAGCGGAGCCTGTAGCGGCAGAAGTTCCACCCATTTAGGTATGTAAAATTCAATCTGGCGCAGAGGAAATTCATACAATACCTTTTCCAGGATATGCACGATATCCTCTTTCCGGATCTGGTCACAGTTCACCGCCATCACGGAAACCTGATACTTCTGTTCCAGTTCTCTGGCCAGCTTCTGTGTCTCTTCCCGGTACGGTTTCTGGGAATTCAGAAGGATCAGGAACGGCTTTCCCTGCTTTTTCAGTTCCTGCACCGTCCGTTCCTCCGCCTCGACAAAATTTTCTCTCGGCAGTTCGCCGAAAGAACCGTCCGCAGTCACCACCAGTCCGATGGTCGAGTGATCGGAAATAACCTTTCGGGTTCCCAGTTCTGCGGCCTGGTGAAACGGGATCTCCTGCTCAAACCAAGGAGTTTTTACCATCCGCTCTTTGTCCTCTTCCATATTTCCCACCGCATCGGGAACGAGAAAACCGACACAGTCGATCAGGCGCAGCTGTACAGGCTCTCCTTCCCCCAGCGTCAGTTTCAGCGCATCTTTAGGAATAAATTTCGGCTCCACAGTGGTGATCAGTTTCCCGGA
The DNA here is from genome assembly GCA_019115005.1 of Candidatus Fusicatenibacter merdavium. GTDB lineage: Bacteria > Bacillota > Clostridia > Lachnospirales > Lachnospiraceae > Fusicatenibacter > Fusicatenibacter merdavium. The sequence continues at coordinate 9,777 of DXEK01000012.1, forward strand.
ACCGCTCAGCGGCAGCGCATCTCTGACCTCCGCCTGCTGTTCCGCCGGCAGTTCCGGAAGCGCAAGCACTTCCATAAATCTACGGATAAACGTGGATTTCCCGGTCCTCACCGGCCCCACCACCCCGATCAGAAACTGTCCGTTTGTTCTGGTCTGTATATCCTTGTAAACAGAAAACGCATCCATCCAAGATTTCCCCCTTGTCCTGAAATATGTACGGTACTTCGCGACAGTCCCGACCGCTCCGAAATTTCAGGAGTTCAGCTGGATGAACTCCTGACCGGGGTCCCGCCAAAGACAGTTTTCTCTCTTTGGCCGGCGATCGAAACGATCAAACTGTAACTACTGTTATACTATATGTAAATTTCAGTCAGGATATACCAGACAAAAATGAAATCCTCCTTCAGACATCCGGGGAAATTTTTCAAAAATTATTGCATTCCAAGAAAATATCGCAACGAAGGCAGCGCAGCAGGGTTCGAAATCCAAGGAAGACTTTTCAAAGAACCTGTAAAACGAAAAAAATGCGTCAGAACACAAAACATACCTCAGGATCCCATCGCATGCCGGAGCACATCGATGGAATCCTGACGTGTCGCTTCGTTTTTCTGACGCACTGTCTTTCCTGTCACAGTTTCCTGCAGGATATCATGGGGCCTGCAGAACTGCCTGTTACAGATATTTTCTCATAGCAGCCTCAACCACATGTCCCACCAGAACAGAAGTTGTCACAGAGCCTACGCCGCCCGGTACCGGGGTGATCGCCTCAACAATCGGCTCCGCCTTCGCGTAGTCCACATCTCCGCAGAGTTTGCCTTCTTCATTGACATTGATTCCGACATCGATGACAACCTGGCCATTCCGCAGATACGTATCGTCTACGATCCCTGCGCGGCCTGCCGCCACGATCACGATATCCGCCTCTTTTACCACAGACGGCATATCTTTTGTTTTCGTATGGCAGATGGTGACCGTCGCATTCTTTTTCAGAAGCATCATAGCCGCCGGTTTTCCGACTACCAGAGAACGGCCGATGACAACCGCCTTTTTGCCGGTGCAGTCGATCCCATAATGGTCGAGGATCTCCATACATGCCCACGGGGTACACGGCGGGAATCCCTGATTAGTTCCGGCAAACACGCCCACCATAGAGCCGTCTGTGATCCCATCCACATCTTTTTCCGGAGACAGGGCCTTGATGACAGCCGCCTCATCCAGATGTTTCGGCAGCGGACGGAAAATCAGAACGCCGTGAATGTTGTCGTCGTTGTTCACACGATCGACAGCAGCCATCAGTTCCTCCTGTGTCACATCCGCCGGAAGCAGGATCTTCTCATAAGCCACTCCCAGCGTCTCGCAGCGCTTGGTCGCTCCGCGCTCATAGGAGAGATCGTCCTCACGCTCGCCCACACGGATGATCCCGAGCGTCGGCTGAATTCCTTTTTCTTTCAGTTTTGCAACATTCCCTTTGATCCGCTCATTCAGAGCTGCAGTTACTTCTTTTCCAAGTAATTGTTTTGCCATTGTTTCTATACCTCCAGTTTTCTCAGCATATCGCTTTTCTGTAACGGCCCAGACCGCCGGACAGTCGCCATTCTGCAACCATCCAGCCGGCTGAATCGCCACACTATTTTTTCAGGCGTCCGAGAACACTCTCAAACACATCCTCTGCGATCTTCGTATATTTTTCCAGCATCTCATCGCACTTTTTGTTCAGGCTTTCCGCATATTCCCTGTCCGCCATGGATTTCGTGTTGATATAGACGTTCAGAGAAGCTCCTTCCAACGCCGCCTTGCAAAATGCAGCGCCCACGCCTGCGTCGCTGATCGCCAGAGTGGAACCCTTTGCGGCGAATTCTACCAGCAGGTCAATGGCCTCGCAGCATTTTTCCATGATCTCCATCGGCACAGAACAGGCGTCTTTCAGCGCTGCCTCCATCACACGGGCTTTCTCTGCTTTTTCCTCTTCTGTCTCCTTCGGCATACCGTAGGCTTTGGAAAGAGGCTCGAACACTTCTGCGTCCCGCTCAACCAGGCGGAGCAATTCCTTCTGCAGAACATCCGCCTTTGCCTTCAGTTCCTGCATTTCCGCCTCGACTGCCGCATATTTCTTCTTGCCCACAGTCAGGGATCCGACCATATTTCCGAGAGCTGTCCCCACAGCTCCGACAAGCGCGGATGCACCGCCGCCGCCCGGAACAGGCGCTTTGGATGCAAGTACAGTCACAAATTCATCACATGGTACCGTTGAAAAACCCATAAACTTATCCTCCATAAGTGATTATATAATTTATTTCAAAGCAGCCGGAAACATCCGCTTTATATTCCGGCTCTTTGTTCTCTGAAATATCCTGCAAGGATGTTCGTCAGCGGACTGAGATACAGGGTGACCGCGATCACACACAGGAGCGGTGTCATCACCGCAAACTGGATCAGGCGTCCCGGAAGGATCGCATAGAGATTATACCCCATAAACAATACCAGACCCATCGTATTAAAAAAGATCGTAGACAGTACCGCGGCTGTTACGACGGACACCGAGATCCCCACTGTCTTTCTCCTGGCGTTTCCTCTGGCCAGGCGCAATTCCAGCGCTCCCGGTACGACACCCCAGAGGATCGCGGAGACAGTGATAAACGGATTTACCGCATAACCGTCGATCAGGCAGCCGATCAGATCCGCCACCATACCTACGACACCTCCTGCCAGCGGACCCAGCCACAGGCCTGACATGATCGTCGACGCCGGTCCAAATCCCAGACGGAACGGTCCCAGATTAACCGAACAGAATCTGGTCAAAACAATGTTCATGGCAACAAAAAATCCCATGAACACTACGGTCTTTACCGACCATTTCCTTTTTTGATACATTTAAAAAAACGCTCCTTTCTCTCGGCAGGCACAGCTTTGTGATGTATAGTAGTACCACATCAAAAGCGACCACCGGAAGAAGCGTGCATCTCTTTATAATGCAGTAGCGGATGCGGTATTACATCGTGGAATTCTCTCCTTCGTTCTCAGGCAACTTCCCATCCTTTGAGACACTTGACGCGCAATACCTACTCTACTATAAAAGACATTTTTTTCCTGCCTGTTTTTTGCGCAACCGTTTGCAAATCTGAACGGTTACATTTTACTTCAGGGCTTTTAACATGTCATTAACAACGTCACCGACAACAGCCATATCCTCCCCCTGGGTAAAAGCCACCGGAAAATTATCGGAGAAGAGGATCTGTGCGGACGGCGGGAACTCATCGTCCCCTTCCCACAGAATCAGCTGCACCTGCAGGCCTTTCAGAAATTCCAGTTCATATCCTGCGTCCCCCGCCTTGATCGGCCGGGCGCCGACGCGTTCCATGATCTCCCGGAATACCTGCAGTTTATTTCCAAAACCAAATGCCATACGAAACAGGCAGCGGCCCTGAAACTGTTTGAAATACACCTCTCCCCACGGAATCTCCCGGTAAGTCAGGAACTTTCCTGTGGAAGGGGCGGCACCGCCTTCTGTCAGGTAACGCAGAAGGAGAATTCTCGCGTTCGCCTTTGTCTCCAGCGGATAGTATCCAATCCTGTCTTCCTTCTCATGAGCAACCTCATAATCCGGCCAGGATACTGTGTATGTAACTCCCATCAGGCAGACCTGAAATGTCTTTGTCTCCGGATCATACGGAAGCGCACAGCGCTGCGCGATCTCTTCGGGATCCGCCTGACGGAATTCTTCCAGGTAATGTTCGAAAGGAATTCGTTCCTTACTGTCCTTTTCGTAATTTACTTCCATTCCCATTGCTGCAAAATTCCTTTCTGATTTCTTCTGCTCTGAATCGTTTCTGTGAAACCGGAACAGTTTCGCCCGCAGAGCCACCGGGGGAACCTTCTGGCACCCGGATTCCTTACATTTCTTCCAGAGACGGAAACATCGCCGTATCTGTATGAGGCAGGAAACATGCCGCCACAAATTCATCCATATAACTGGGAACCGTGGACAGTTCCAGGTATGTCATATTCCGCGCCACCTCGTAAGTCTTCTTCTCCGCCTGCGTGGAGATCAGCATCGCATAAGCTCCGGCCAGAGAAGAATTTCCGATATAATGGAACCGTTCTAACGGGATATCCGGGAACATTCCGATCGTCACTGCATGTTTCATATTAATACCGCTTCCGATTCCGCCAGCCACATAGACGTCCTCAATCATCGAGACGTCCATATCCAGGGACGCGAGCATCGTGCGGATTGCGGAGAAGATCGCTCCTTTCGCGCGGATGAAATTATCGATATCCACCTCTGTGATCTCTACGTCGCGGACGCTGTCCGCCTCCTCCTCAAAAGCAAGCACATAACTTCCCATTCCGTACTTGTCATGGCGGATTCTTCTGCCCTCACGGATAAATTTCCCTTTCGGATTGATGATGCCGCAGCGGAACAGCTCCGCGATCACATCAATGATACCGGAACCGCAGATTCCGATCGGCTTCTGCCCTTCTTCGCCGATCACATGGTACGAAGGCTCCATCGTCTCCTTGTCGATCGTACATGCCTCGATCGCACCGTCCGTCGCACGCATTCCACAGCTGATATCGCCGCCCTCAAACGCAGGGCCCGCGGAACAGGCACAGCTCATCAGGAAATCAGAATTTCCAAATACCAACTCCCCGTTGGTTCCAAGATCGATCAGCAGAGACATCTCCGGCCGATTCCAGATCATGCTGACCAGCGTACCGGCTGTAATATCACCGCCGACATAGCTTCCAATGTTCGGCGCCACAATAATATGCGCATCGGGGTGGATCGCGATATTGATATCGGACGCATACAGAGAATTTGTCTTAAAGAATGTCGGGATATACGGTTCCATCCGCAGAGGATCCGCATTGATCCCCATCAGCAGATGCTCCATCGTCGTGTTTCCGGCCACGGCCATACGATAAATATGCTGACAGGAAAATCCGGCGCTCGCGCACATCTGAGCGATCATCGGGTTCAGCGTTTCTTTCACGATCGCGTCCTGCAAACGTTTCTGTCCGCCGGGTTTGGCAGACTCGATGATCCGGTTAATCACATCCGCACCATACCGGATCTGACCGTTTCCTGCAGAAGCCTTTGCAAGGATCTCTCCGGTGAGCATATTCACCAGCAATGCAGACACAGTTGTCGTACCGATATCCACGATCAGTCCTCCGGCGATGGCTTCCTCGTCTGCCGGAAGAATATCATACACAAAAACATCTTTCTTTGTCACGCGGATCACGCACTGAACAGAAAAATTGCTCGCACGCAGCACATCCGGCAGCTTTTTCAGCACCGAATATGGGATACGGATAAGCGAAAGCCCCGTCACATCCTCCAGCGCCCAGGAGAGACGCTCATTGTCCGGCATCGTGTCATCCAGCGTCGGAGCATTCATCGTAACCGACACGATCCTCATACTATTCTTTAACTCAAGACCGGCGTCTTCCACCTGTTTCTTAATCCGTTCAAACAGTTCCACCTCTGCGCTGGAACTGAGATCCGCAACTTTCATGCGGCTCTGGTACGCGGAGGCGATATCCGGAACTTCCACAGTCACGTCACCGCAGACGGTGCTGACACACGCCAGACGCCAGCCTTCCGCATATTCCTCGTCGGTAATGTGTCTCGTCTTTTTCGACTCCAGCTCCCCGCCGATCAGCTTCACGCGGCATTTTCCGCAGGATGCGTTTCCGGAACACGGCGCGTCGATGGCCACATTACTCTTCTGGGCGACTTCCAGGAGACGCTCTCCTTCCGTCGCATATGTAACAACCGGATCTCCATGATCAAACTGAAATGTCACTTTATACATCGTTGCATTCTCTCCAGTCTTTTCCGATTTTTATTTCTTTGTTATCTTTTTGTCATAAATCAGTGTAGCATAATTCATAGGGGTTTGCAATATTTAGTTTCGGTTTTCGGCAAGTTTCATAAGATAAGGGGGGGGACGGCGGTTGGTTTTCAAAACTCTGTTAATCAGATTTCTCAGTATTTTCAGGCGCAGGATTTGCCAGATATGTCTGTACTTCTCTCAGGGTTTTGCAGTGTATGGGATGATCGGTAAGGTATTCGAGGGTCTGATTCCATTCTTCGACCGTGAATTGTTCCGGGGCAGACAATGCGCGGAGTTTTGACTGCCATCCGGAATTGTATTTCAGGTCTGACAGGTATTCGTAGTTACATAGCAGCTGCAGGTATTCCAGTAAGTCGACTTTTATCATTTGTTTCCTCCTTCCGTGTTTTATTGAGGGATTGTGGGAGTTTCTTGGATCATGAGTGATCTGAGCAGATATTCAAAAACAGACGGCAGGCGAGTTGCCCGGAAATGACGAATATAATAAATATGATAACGGATTATTTGTGGTACATAATCATAAGATGTTGGGTCAAAAGGTATTTTGACCCCAATGATGCTACGGATTGCTCCGCATTTCATGCTCCCGCAATCCTAAAAACATTCGAAATCCGCCCGATCGGGCTACTTTCTCATGTTTTTGCGAGTCCCAAAGTCATGCTTTTTCATGCAAGCATGAAAAGCATGACCTTTTGACCCTGGCATCATCATGATGAGTTGCCCGACAAATGGGCATGAGACACGGATTGCTCCGCACTTCGTGCTCCCGCAATCCTGAAAACACCTCAAATCCGCTCATTTTTCTTCGAAAAATGGCTACTTTTCGGTGTTTTGTGCTCCACAAAGTCATAAATTTTCATGCAAGCATGAAATTTATGACCTTTTGTCGCTTGTCTCATCATGATAGAGTTGAAAAATTATGAAAGGTGGTAACAGCAATACCAATAACGGAAAAATGAAACGCAAAAATCAAATGATGAAAGTAGTCCGATACAAATGGGGAATATTAAAAAGGATCCTATAAAAATATCGTGAAGAGTTCCGTATCCTTTGAAGAAAAGGAAGAAATAAGGCCTGGATTTTTGCGGGAATGTTGTTTTCAGAAGAAAAGAGCAGTTGCCAATAAGAGGGCCGTGTCAGGCGTCAGACAGGTAAAAGGAGTCAGGCCGCGGACAGTTTTTCTGTCCGGGCCTGCTTTCGTCGTGGATAAAGGAATTCTTTTCGGAACTCCTGTTATTACAGTTCCAGATAGGAGTCTGCGTACAGAGTGTTGCCTTTGAATACATCGCAGGACTTGATGGTTTCCATCAGTCTCTGATCGCACGGATTTACAATCGCGCTTGTCAGACCTTGCATCATAGCCATCGCTACCAGTGCGGAATCCATAATCGGACGGATCGCTTTCGGCATTCCGTTGGAGTTGTTGGACAGACCGCCGGTGGAGTTCAGTCCCATATCGCTGAACATTTTGATCGCTTCCAGGACTTCCATCTGTTTGTCCTGCATTCCTTTTACTACCAGGAAAAGCGGGTCAAACCACAGA
>DXEK01000129.1 GCA_019115005.1 Candidatus Fusicatenibacter merdavium
GAGAAAATCTTAGCGTTCCGAAGCCCCGGAGGACGGGACAGGCTCGGGCTTCACGCCCGAAGCCTGAGGAGCGCTGAGACGGGAATTTATCAAAAATTCCTGTCTCAGCGCTCCGGTGCCCGTCCGGAGGGGTTTTGGAACGGTTAGATTTTCCGCGTCTTTGCAGCCGCCCGCCGCACACGCATGCCGGCTGCTCCCGGCTGCTTCCGTCCGCATATCCGCATATCCGCATAAAGTAAAAAAGCCAGCGGATAGCTGGCTTTTTTGGAGAAGGTATTTCTTCTTATGGGGTGTAGCAAAAACTATATAATGTATTGGGGGGTTTTTACAGTAATTATAGTATCATAGAGCCGGAAAAAAGTGTGCACAAATAGCTTTTTTTTTTGAAATCATTTCTGTTCAAATTAACGGCGGATTTTTTCGTCCGTTTTCATTTTTAATTTCAATTTGCACAAACACTTGTCTCTGTGCATATTTTTTCGGCGGGCAGAAGACCGCAGGTCCGGCGTTCGGTATCCTCACGCCTCTCCGTTTTCAGGCGTCCGGCCGGAAAACTGCAGGTCCTCCGGGAGCGATGCTCCGGCGTTTTCCTCATCGAAGATCGCTTCAAATTCCGGACGGGTCAGCTTCTCTTTTTCTATCAGACGTGCCGCGCAGGTATGCAGTACGTAGGTGTGTTCCTGTATGATCTTTCTTGCCCGTTCGTGGCATTCCTCGATGATTGCTTTCACTTCCTCGTCGATGGCCGCCGCAACGTCCTCGCTGTAGGTCTTGGTATGGCCCCAGTCACGTCCGATAAATACCTCATTGCTGTCGTCGTCATACGCCACAAGGCCCAGACGGCTGGACATTCCGTATTGTGTCACCATCGCCCGCGCGGTGGACGTCGCCTGTTTGATATCCTGGGAAGCACCTGTAGTGATGTCGTCAAAGATCAGCTCCTCCGCCACACGTCCGCCCAGGCAGACGGTAATGTACTGAAGCATTTTTCCTCTGGAATTAAACATCTCATCATTTTCCGGCTGCGGCATTGTGTAGCCGGCAGCGCCGGGGCCTGTCGGTATGATCGAGATGGTGTAGACCGCTTCCATCTCCGGCAGCACATGGAACAGGATTGCGTGTCCGGTCTCATGGTAGGCGGTAATCCGCTTTTCTTTCTCAGAGATCACCCGGCTCTTCTTCTCCGTACCGATGCCGACTTTGATAAACGCCTGGCGGATATCTTTCTGCATAATGTAGTTTCTGCTGTCCCTGGCCGCTATGATCGCGGATTCATTCAGAAGGTTTTCCAGCTGTGCCCCGGTGAAACCAGCAGTCGTCTGGGCGATCTGTTTCAGATCCACATCTTCTCCAAGAGGTTTGTTTTTTGCATGAACGTAGAGAATTTCCTCCCGTCCCTTTACATCCGGCGGGCCGACCACTACACGGCGGTCAAAACGCCCCGGACGGAGGATTGCCGGATCCAGGATGTCCACACGGTTTGTCGCCGCCATGACAATGATTCCCTCGTTAACTCCGAATCCGTCCATCTCTACCAGGAGCTGATTCAGCGTCTGCTCTCTTTCATCATGTCCGCCGCCCATCCCGGTTCCTCTGCGGCGTGCGACAGCATCGATCTCGTCGATAAAAATGATACACGGCGCATGCGCCTTTCCTTTTTCAAACAGATCCCGGACACGGGAAGCTCCAACGCCGACAAACATCTCCACAAAATCAGAACCGGAGATGCTGAAGAACGGTACGCCCGCTTCTCCGGCAACCGCCTTCGCCAGAAGGGTTTTTCCGGTTCCCGGAGGTCCTACCAGAAGCACGCCTTTCGGGATGCGGGCGCCCACGCGGGTATATTTCTCCGGCGCCTTCAGGAAATCCACAACTTCCACCAGATCTTCTTTCTCTTCTTCCAGACCGGCCACATCTCGGAACAGAATCTTTTTGTCCCCATCCGTGGAAAGATGCGCATTGCTTTTTCCAAAGTTCATCATCCTGTTATTGCCGCCGCCCGCGAGAGATCGGGTCATCAGCGAAAATCCGACCAGCAGTACAAGTCCGATCAGAAGCGCCGGCATGACATAACGGATAAAAATATTTTCCTGCTCTACCGGCTGTACCGTATAATCAATATCATTCTGCTCCAACAGTTCCGTCACCTGATTGACGTCCGTCACGTTGACATACGAAGTATTTCCATTCGTATCATACAGGGACAGCCGTCCTGTAGGAACTTCCCGGTTCTGGTACACGCTCACCGAAGAAATCTCGCCATTGTCCACCATTTTCTGGAACGTCTGGTAACTCAGTGTGTTCTGCTGGTCCATACTGTTCAGCATATAAAACAGCAGAATTACAATCAAAATCACCGGTATAAAAAAGAATCCGGCTCCATTACGCTGTCTTTCCAACTTTTCTTCTCTCCTGTGTTATTTTAGTATCGTTCAGACAAGCCTGTATATTTCCACAGACCGAAAACATTATGATGTTGGGGGCAAAAGGTATTTTGCCCCCAAGGATGCTACGGATTGCTCCTCACTTCGTGCTCCCGCAATCCTGAAAACACCTCAAATCCGCTCATTTTTCTTCGAAAAATGGCTGTTTTTCGATGTTTTACGCTCCACAAAGTCATAAATTTTCATGCAAGCATGAAATTTATGACCTTGTGTCGCTTGTCTCGTATTATTCAAACTCCACTACGCCGATATACGGAAGATTTCTGTATTTTTGCGCATAATCCAGACCGTAGCCGACCACAAATTCGTCCGGAATGTTGAAACAGGTGTAGTCCACCTTCACATCCTTGACTCTGCGCTCCGGTTTATCCAGCAGCGTACAGAGACGCAGAGATCTGGGATTGCGCTTTTGCAGAATATCCATCAGATAATAGAGTGTCCGTCCGGAGTCGATAATATCCTCAACAATCAGCACATCTTTTCCTTCCAGCGGCTGATCCAGATCCTTGACAATCCGGACAACTCCACTGGAACTTGTCTCATCCCCGTAGCTGGACACAGACATAAAGTCCAGACTTACCGGTACCCGTATCCTTTTAGCCAGCTCACACATAAAGAAGACGCCGCCTTTCAGGACACAGATCAAATGTACCTCTTTTCCTTCATAGTCCCTGCTGATCTGCTCTCCGATCTCCTGGATCCGTTTGTCCACCTCTTCTTCACTGAGCAGAACACGTATTTTTTCACTCATTTGTATATCCTCCTGATATCTCTAACTGTATCATGTTCTTTGTTTCTTTATTCACCCGGTACTTCTCGCTGACCCGATAGCCGACAACCCATACGATCTCCTGACCGTCGGCGACAAGCAGGACAGAATCCCTCTGCTCTCTCGGTATCTTCACATCGATCATAAAATCCTTCAGCTTTTTTCTGCTTCCGTCTTTCCGTACTGTGAGATAATCGCCGCTTTTACGCGTGCGCAGCACAAGACCAGCCTTTATTTTATCATAGTTAATACATTTCGTATACTTATTTTCGGAAATTCTTTCGAATTTTGCACCGTGTTTTTGCGGAAAAGACACCCGGATCTGAAACTCTCTCCAGAAAAAAACACCTTCGCCGGAAATCGCAGTGAAATCCCCGCAGCCTGCGGTTTCCGGGTTTCCAGATATCCCGGATGGCACGATAACGTCCGCTTCCGATCGCTGAAATGCGATTCCGTGGTATTGCCGGACGGCCTGTACTCCATAGGGAAGGCAGACATATTTTCCCACCTGTTTTTCCCAGAGACTCAGAACACTCTCCAGATGTTCCCGTACCAGATCCTTTCTCTTACCCGCCAGCAGCTCCAGGCACTCCCTCACCAGATACCGCTGCAGGATCTCCGGTTCCTGTCTCACCGGTTCCGCCAGTTCCAGGCCCTGTTTGCCTTGAACGCAATATTGTTCCAAAAGCCTCCGGGTCTCAGAGACGAAATACTCCTCCGCCTCTATCAGATCCAGCGACGTCTGCGCCATATGTTCCACGGTTTTCGGGTTGACCTCCCGTTCCAGATAGGGGATCACATGGTGACGGATTCCATTTCGCGTATAATCGTCGGAAGCATTGGTACTGTCCTCGCACCATCGCAGATCCCGCCGTGTCAGTTCCTCCTCGATCTCACGCCGCTCCAGGCAGAGCAGCGGTCGGACCATACGCCCCCGCACCGGCCGCAGAGCCGCAAGTCCCGACAGAGACGTTCCTCTGGCAAGATGATGGATCATCGTCTCGGCGAGATCGTTGCGGTGATGAGCCAGCGCCAGTTTCGTTCCTCCGCAGGCATCTGCACATTCCTCAAACACACGCCGCCGCTCCAGCCTCCCTGCCTCCTCGAGACTTAAATGCTTTTTTCTGGCGACGGCCTCCACCGGGCAGGAATACAGAGAAAACGGAATCCCGCGGACGGAACAGAAATGTTCCGCGAACGCCGCGTCCCTGTCCGCTTCCTCCCGCCGAAGATTGTGATGGACATGAACGGCCCGTACCGAAAAGCCGCCGTCTTTCGCAAGTTCCCACAAAAGCTCCGTCAGCAGCACAGAGTCCGCTCCCCCGGAAAACCCGATCAGAACCACGTCCCCCGGACGGATCATATCATACCGCCGGATAAACTCCGCCACTTTTCCGGTCACCGCGGAGATTTCTCCTTTGTCATATCTGTTCAAGAATCCTACCCTTTCCTCTCTTCCCGTGACAATACGGCGGATGCCTATTTTCTCCAGATCCGTGCAGTCAGTACGGTCATATCATCCTTTGCCTGATAACCTCCGAGCCTGAGCACATGCTCCAGCAGCTCGCGGGCAAATTCCTTCGGCTCCTGGGCGGAGATTTCCAGGATCAGCTCCTTCATCACTTCCTCCTCCCGGCCGAACTCCAGTGCATCCAGCACTCCATCCGTCACCATGATCAGATAATCACCATCATACAACTTTCTTGATGCCGTGTCAAAGTCTAATTGCTGCAGCAGCCCGGCAGCCAGACTGGTGGATACGATACTCTCCACCCAGGTGTCCCGGCGGATAAACGTGGCCGCAGCCCCGGCCTTCAGAAAACTGCAAACACCGCTGTAAAGATCAATGGAACAGATATCTACCGTGGAGAACATCCCATCGCCCCGCTGGAGCACCAAAGCGGAATTGATCATTCTGGCCGCTGTCTCCCTGGAAAAACCGGAGCGCAAAAACTGTTCAAACAGTTCCACAACCGTCTCGCTCTCCTGGCTGGCCGCCAACCCGGAGCCCATCCCATCGGAAAGACACAGCACAAACCGGCCGTCCTCACAGAGACAGCCGTAATTGTCGCCGGAAATACTCTCGTCCTCCTTCGTCACACGCGCCGCTCCATGGAGCACCTGAAATCCGGTATCCTCGATGAACAGCACCGTCTGCATTTCCTGGCTCAACACCGCCGCCCCATCCCGCACCGCGACCATTTTTGCGTCGCAAAGTTCCGACAACAGCTCCGCGACCCGGTGGAGTGTCATCTGACAGCCTTTTTTTGCACGCATGGTCATATAGATCTGCAAATGCTCCTGGGGTTTTTCCTGCAGCCATATCTTCTGGACAAGGACTCCGCTCCTGCGCAGCTTTTTCTCCACCTTCTCTTCCATCTCTTCCGGGACGCTGTTCAGGCTGTAGATATCCTGAGCCGTGCGGTTCATGATCCGGGCTACCTCGTTCAGCTGTTCCGCCACTGCCAGACGATTTTCGATCAACTTATTGTTCCAGATCAGAGTCTGACGCATTTTCGCATATTCCGTATACAAGAGTTCCAGGAACCGTGCCCCGCTCAGACAGTGGGAAATCCAGTCGCCTTTTACCTGATTCTGCCGTTCTTCATCGCCCTGCGCAAAAGCCTCCAGGATCTCCAGACACTGCTGGGTCGTCAGATGGCCGTACTGTTCCCAGCACCAGGATACCTTCGGACAGCGCACACACAACTGTTCTCTCTGGTGTTCCAGCATCCTGTCCACCTGGTCTCTGGTCAGATGCTCTTTTTTCCTCGGCATACGGTAGAAAGTGTCCGCCAGAGACTGAAAGGAATCTGCATACCGCTCCATCCGCACTTTCTGCGGATGATTATCGTACACAGCCACTTCCCGTCTGCTTTTTCTGGCTTCTAAGACAGTTTTTGCCATGTCCCTGACGATCAGCACAAAGCCGATGATGAACATGGCAACTACCCATTCCGGCATTTCGACAACTCCCCTTTCCCACGATCTTTTTCAAGGGAGTATTATAGCCGTTTTCTCTATGAAACTATGTCGAAAGAAAGTCAGATCCTCAAAAAAATTTTCGTCAAAATCTGTGGCGTCTACTCTTCCCGGAACAGAATCTCATTTTCCTTCAGGAGTCCCAGCTTTTCTCTCGCGATCTTTTCTATGTATTCGTCACTCTGCATATACTGCTCCAGTTCCTGGATCTCTTCTGTCCTGTCCGTCTCATCCTGAAGCTGCTGCTCCAGCGCGCTCTCCTGCTGGCTGTTCTGCAGGATCTCCTGTCGAAGTTCATTTCCACGGACCCCCGCTGCGATTCCGACTCCTGCCACGATCAGGCTCATCAGGAGCACTGCCCTCTTTTCCCGTCCCCGCATTCTCCTTCCCAATCCCTGAGACTGTTTCTTTTTGTTTTTTTTGCTCATACTTTTCCCCTTTTTGGAAACCCCTCGCCTGACGCCGCTTTTCTCCTGCGTGTCCGGTTCGTCTGTCCGCTCCGTTTTTTTTCTTTCCGCGGCTCTTTTCCATCCCTTCTGCTCTTTGCTTTCCGTCCTCCTTGATCTTCTTTTCTTTTCTTTTCTGGAAGATCGGACGCAAAGGACGATATAATTTTATTCTACATTTCTGCAGTTTAAATTTCAACCTTTTTCCCGATTTTTTCAGGGCTTTTCGCGGCAGATCCAGTACTTTTCCGACCATCCTCAGCACTTTCGTCCCAAACCCGACATAAAACGGACTGAGCGAATATTTCCAGGCCAAACCTCCCAGCAGCATCCCGGCAAAGAGATAGCCCCTGAGACTCCCGCTGCTGACAGTATAAAAATAGCGGAAGGTATACAATGCCGCAAAGATCCAGAACAGGAGATCCCGAAGATCCACCGCCATCCGCCCGCTCTTTCTCGCCAGACGCCAGATCGTCAGTCCGTCATAGATCCAGAGAAGTACCGCTCCATGAAAAAACGCCCTGGCAAACGCGTTCAGTTCATGGCTCATATACTGGCTCATCTCAGCGGAACAGCCGCGCCAGAAGCGCCTGGTCCTTCTGTTTCTTTCGTCCGGAATCGGAATAGACCAGGCTGTCGATATGCCCCTCCACATCGACCTCTCCCTCCTCCAGACAAAGCCTGCTCACATGCAGTTCCTTTCCTCGAATCGTCAGCATTCCTGCTGTGGTCGCCAGCAAAATTTCATGTTCATCGAAGCTGTACACATCGGACACTCCCGTCATCTTTCCCTGCCCCCGATCCAGAAATCTCAGTTCATGGGGCTTTGCCGCTCCCGATTCCATACAAAAAAGCCCTCCCTATAATGGTCTGTTATCCATTATATGAAAGGGCCTGTGCTTTTATGTCAGATAACGGTACAACTCCTGCGCTTCTTCTTTCTTTACGGTCTCCTGCACATTGAGTACCTCTACCCTGACAGCCTTGCTGCCAAACTGAATTTCCAGAACATCTCCTGCTTTTACCTGGGCCGACGCTTTCGCGGGGCGGTCGTTGATCAGTACACGTCCTGCATCACACGCCTCGTTTGCTACGGTACGGCGTTTGATCAGCCTGGAAACTTTTAAAAATTTATCTAATCTCATAGACGTCCAATCAGTTCATCATATCCTTTAAAGCTTTTCCTGCTTTGAATTTCGGAGTCTTGGAAGCTTTGATCTGCATGGTCTCGCCGGTCTGCGGATTTCTTCCTTCTCTTGCCGCTCTCTCGGAAACCTCAAAGGTACCAAAGCCTACCAGCTGAACTTTCTCACCTTTCTTTAATTCTTCCGCTACAACATCAATAAATGCCTTTAATGCTGCCTCTACATCTTTCTTGGATAAATTGGTCTGCTCAGCCATAGCTGCAACTAATTCTGTTTTGTTCATGAGTATGATCCTCCTGTGTTTTCTTTCTTGCGATTGTTTTTCAGTCCATGTCTCTTCTCATTCCAAAGAGCAAAATCCACGGCTTGTCCGGTCGGCTCATCCTGCACAGTTTTGCCAGGCGTCTGCCTTGTACAATAGTATTGACATCTGAACTGCACTTATACCGACAGACACCGTAAATGTGGTGTTTTCTGACAGAATAACTCTCTCCATATATATATACCTTATGCACCTGTTTGTCAAGAAAAATGAGAAATTGTCACGACATTTCGTGTAACAGTTCGACCTGCTCAACCGTTATGATTTTTGATAAACCGTTATGATTTTTCTCTGGCTCTCTGCGCCAGTTTTATCTCCAGTGTATCTTTCAGGGACTGTTCGCTGTTGACTCCGGACAGGCGCAGGAGGTTACAGACTTCGTAGAGAAGCTCACCGCCGACTTCCGCAGTCATGGAACCTCTGGCATGTTCCAACAGTTCCATGGCTCTCCGGACAGACTTCCGGAAATCTGCTCCGGTTCCATCATACTTCTGAATCTTTTTCTGTATCTTCTGGGTCCTCAGAAGCGCCGGAAAACAATGGGGAATATGCTCCATCTCCTCCTGCGGCGTCTCCGGGGCCTTTTCCTCTTTTTTCAGCGCATCCCAGTCTTTTTTCTGTCTCCTGCCCTCCGCATCCGGAAACACATGAGGATGGCGGTGGATCATTTTTCTGCTGATCCCCTCTTCCACATCGGCAAGCGTAAAGGTCTCTTCCTGCCGTCCGATCTCGCTGTGGAGCATCACCTGGAACAGCAGATCTCCCAACTCTTCCACAAGAGCTGCCGTCCCTTCTCCCTTTTCCAGCGTGGACACAGCGTCCACCGTCTCATAGGCTTCCTCGATCAGAAACGGTTTCAGGGTGCTGTGGGTCTGCGCACGGTCCCAGGGACAGCCGTCCTCCGCCCGCAGCGCTTTTACCACATCATACAATTCGCTGAATTTTTCCATTGCCTGCCGTTTCTGTTCTTCTTCTCTTCTCTCGTTCATTCTGCTGATCCCTTTACCGCCGCAGGGCGGACAGCAAACACTGTCCGCCCTGCGCATGATATGTTTCTTTCTTCAAAAATCTTCTTTACAGCATTTTGTTGATCATATCCAGAACTTCCTGTCCGAGTTTTTCAGATTTTGCATCTGCATCCTCCAGGGAGGTTCCTTTCACGCCATAATAGAATTTCACCTTCGGCTCTGTTCCGGACGGACGAACACACAGCCATGCATCGTCGGTCATATCGAAATACAGAACGTTGGACTTTGGAAGTCCTGTCGGTTTCACCTCTTTGGTCTCCAGATCGGTGATGGTGTCTTCCTTGTAATCACGGAAGGAGGTTACCTTGTAATCGCCAACCTGTGTCGGCGGATTCTTTCGCAGGGTATCCATAATCTCTTGGATCTTTGCCAGCCCTTCGATTCCCTTCAGCGTGATGGATTTGATACTGTCTTTGTAATAGCCGTAACGCTCATACATTTCAATCATCGCATCCCACAGAGTCATGTTTTTCGTCTTGTAGTATGCTGCGCACTCACACAGAGCCATCGTTGCAACGATCGCGTCTTTGTCTCTCGCATGGGTTCCGATCAGACAGCCGTAGCTCTCCTCGAATCCGAACAGATACGTACCTTTTCCGCTTGTCTCAAATCCAAGGATCTGCTGTCCGATGAATTTGAATCCGGTCAGCACTTCGATCAGGCGAACACCGTAATATTTTGCGATCGCATCCGCCATGTTCGTCGTAACGATCGTCTTGATCAGCGCGCCGTCCTCCGGCAGTCCCTGCAGTTCTTTTTTCTGTCCGATCTCATAATCTGCCAGCAGGCATCCGGACATATTTCCGGTCAGGGAGTGATACTCGCCGGTCTTGGAATCTTTTACATAGACGCCGAGACGGTCGGCATCCGGATCTGTCGCAAGTACCAGATCGGCATCCACCTCTTTTGCCAGCTTCAGGCCCAGCGCAAACGCTTCCGGCGCCTCCGGGTTCGGATAGCTGACCGTCGGGAAATCACCGTCCGGAAGTTCCTGTTCCGGAACTACATAGACATTCTCAAATCCCAGTTCTTTCAGCACACGGCGCGCCGGGATGTTTCCGGTTCCGTGCAGCGGAGTATAAACAATTTTCAGTTCTTTCGCCATCGCCTGGATGGAATCCATATGGAGCACCTGGCTCTTCAGTTCCTCGATATAGGAATCGTCGATTGCCTGTCCGATCACTTCATAAAGACCTGCTTTGACCGCGTCCTCCTTGGACATGGTCTTCGTTGTGCTGTAATCGGTGATCGCCTTTACCTCCGCCATAATGCCTGTGTCATGCGGCGGGGTGATCTGCGCGCCGTCTTCCCAGTATACCTTATATCCGTTGTACTCCGGCGGATTGTGGCTGGCGGTAATATTGATTCCGGCAATGCAGCCCAGCTTTCTTACCGCATAGGACAGTTCCGGCGTCGGACGTAAGGATTCAAAGATATATGCCTTGATTCCGTTGGCTGCCAGACAAAGAGCCGCTTCATTGGCAAATTCCGGAGACATATGGCGGGAATCGTAAGCGATCGCAACGCCTTTGCTCTGTCCGTTCACAGAAGCGATGTAGTTTGCCAGACCCTGAGTCGCTTTGCGCACTACATAAATATTCATGCGATTGGTTCCCGCACCGATCACACCGCGCAGACCTGCAGTTCCAAACTCGAGTTCTGTGTAAAAGCGCTCTTTTATCTCATTCTCATCGTCTGCAATCGCGCGCAGTTCCGCTTTGGTATCCTCATCGAAATAAGGATCGTTCAACCATGATTCGTAGATCTCCTTGTAATCCATTTCGTACCTCCAATGATTTCCTGAATACTTTCAGTTTTTCCTTCGAGCAACGGTTTCGCGCTTTTCCGTCGAATGGTCACTCTTTAAGTTACATTCTACCAAAATTTCATTCAGAAATCCATATTATTTATAAAATTTATCCAGTTTTTCTTCTGGGATTTGATCTGTTCCAGTTTCTCGATGTTTTTCTGGGACATCCACGTTTTTTTCCCTCCGTAATAGTGGTTTGCCAGTTTCCAGTACTTCCACGGATAGGACAGGCGGATGCGGAGATTCTGCAGTTCCGTTTTCTGAAGCGGCTGTTCCTTTTCATAGGCGGACAGGATCTCCGCTCCGGTCTGCAGATCCCAGTTATGCTTTTCCAGGATCTTCCGCATAAACTGATAAAGATCCGCCGTCTGCAGATCAAAATTCCATTTGTCAAAGTGGATCACCGTGTCCTGTCCGCCCCCGCAGAAAAGGATGTTGTGCTGATTAAATTCTCCGTGACAGATGCAGCCCTTCTGTCTCGCCTCTTCCCGAAGCCGCTCATAACCGGAATCTTTCAGTTCCTCCACGGCCGCTTCCCCCTGTTCCAGGAATTCATCCGCACTGTCCAGGAGCAGTTTTTCAAAGGGATTTTTCTTCTGTTTTCCGGACAGATACCTCCGGATTTTCCGGATCTCGGCATTGTGACGGGTACACTCGCTGATCAATGATTCCTTCTCGTATTCTTTCCGGAGCGGCAGACGCGCTGCCTTATGTAGACGCGCCATCGCGGATGCGGCTCTTCGAATTTCCGGGATACTGCGCGTATCACATTCCTTTCCGGGATACCACTCCCTGACCACATAGAGCTGACCGTCCTCACCCTGGGAAACCAGCTCACCCGCTTCGTTGCGCAATGGACAGTCGGTCTGCACCGCGCCGGAGCGGATGATCTGTTCCTGAAGCTGCCACTGGAGTTCCAGCTTATTCCTGGCCCCTCCGAATTCCTGGATACTTTTCCACCCTGTCTCTGTCTCACAGAGCATGGCGCCGCGGCCGCGGCAGATGGTCCTGGCGGTCAGGCCGTACTGACTTAATACTCCTACTCCGTTATCGTACAAGGATAGCTCCCCCTTTGCATTTTCGTCTTACTATAAGTATGCACGGGCGCAGAAAAAAATGTTAAGGGGGGGACGAAAGCGGGAGAGACGGGCGCCGGAAGCGCGGCGGCGGACGGCAGGCGAAGAGCCGGCGGCGGACGGTGTGTCTGTGAGCGCGGCGGGCGGCTGTGTATGCAGTTGGAAACTCTAAGCGTGCAGAAGGCTCTCCGACCGGGCGCCGGAACAATTCACCGTGAACGCCGGATGCGTTCGCG
>DXEK01000130.1 GCA_019115005.1 Candidatus Fusicatenibacter merdavium
CCCGCCGGATATGTTCCGCCAACGGAGGATTGCCACCTATGGTCAAACGAAAACAATACTATGATACATTAGGGCAAGTAGCTTGAAAGATTTCGTGAAGAAAAAGTGTAAAGGGATATTGACAATATCAATCTTTCAACGAATCCGCACAATCCACACAGAAAGAATTCTGCGATTACATCAAAAATATGTTATAATGATACTGATCTGGCAGCGCCTCCGATACCCAAACCGCGCTGCCTTTCAAATACAAAGAGAACCAGGAGGACCCCATATGACCAGCTTTTCCGCACTTCTTTCCAGCTTTGTTGAGCAGAAACACATACAGATTCACCCGCTGACACTGTACTGCAACGTGGACCGTTCCACGATGTACAAATATATCAACGGAAAACGTCTTCCGCCCAGACAGGAACTGGTAGAACGGATTGCCGATTATATGCGTCTTTCTCCGTCAGAGCATGAAGAATTGATGACTGCGTGGATGATCGCGCAGGTAGGGGAAGAAGCGTATTACAACCGTAAAAATGTTGAGAACTTTATTTTACACTTTCCGGATGTGTCAAAAATAGATCCGGTTCCCATATCCGCTTCCGCAGGGACTCCGGACCGCGGTATCCCAGCGGACTGTCAGGCACTGGCCTCTCAGACCGCTGTAAACAGCGCCGTCAGCCGGATGATCCTCTCCGAAGCGCGGAAGGAAGATGGCCGCCTGGCGCTTCTGCTTCAGCCGGACAATGAATATCTGTTCCATTTTCTCACCAGCCTCGGTGAATCCGAGTGTTCACTGAGCATCGAACAGATCTTATGTCTGAACAATTCCGGGCAGCTGAACAAAAGCAACCAGTCCCTGAACCTTCTTTATCTTCAGGCAGTGCTGCCGCTGTACATCCGTACCCTGAACTATAACGTCTATTATTACTATGACAGCGTAGAGTCACATTTTTCCAGTTTTAACGGTCTGCCCTGTCTGATCCTGACCAGCGAGGCTGCAGTCGCCTGTACCTCTGACTACCGTACAGGTATTTTTTATTCCCAATCCGAAACGGTACAGCTTCTGTGGGAGTTGTTTCGCGGATACAAAGAAAAATGTTCTCTTCTGTTCCATCCGGTCAGTTCGATCGTGGACGAATTGAACATGCTGCGTGCCCTCGGTAAAAGCTCAGAGATCAACTATGCGATCCAGCCGGAGCCGTGTCTGGTACCTTTTCTCACACCGGACCTGGTAAAAAAATATGTGCGTCAGGATCTTCCGGATCACGACGAACTGGTCTCGCTCCTGATCGACTTTCTGGCATACCAAAAACAGGGGATTCTTTCCCAGCGTTTCCATGTTTATCACACGCTGGAAGGAATCCGCTCTTTCCTGGACACCGGAAAGCTCTACGAAATCCCGGAAGGACTTTATCATCCTTTTTCGCCGGAAGACCGGAGACTTCTGGTTTCCCGGATGCTTGAAAATCCGACAAAGAATTACCGGCTTCTGCGTGGACCCCTGCAGTTTCTGCCTCATAACTTTCATCTTTATGTCTCACCATCCGGCGGGTACCTGCTCTTCACCAACCGGCTGAACCAGACGGTGTACCTTCTGTTCGAGGAACAAAGCCTTCTGGCATTATTCCTTGACTACCTGAATCACATTGATGTAAAATATCTGTATTCCTGCGAACAGATGCAGAATCTGGTAAAAAATCAATTATTTTTCAGAACGTAAGTACTGATCCGGCAACTGTTCCATTGACTGAACGGTGCTAGGCCCCATAACAGCTGCAGGAATGGACTTTCTGCCGCTGTCAAACGACTCCAGAGAGGAGAAAACAGACGATGAACACTTTTTCGGGTCTCCTAAATTCGCTTGTCCATCAAAAGGACATCTCCGTATACCCGATGTCACAATACTGCGGTATTGAACGCACGCTTTTGTATAAATATCTCAACGGAAAGGATCATCCGGCCGATCAGGCAGTTGTGGAACGAATGGCGGATTTCATGCGCCTTTCTCCGGCTGAATGCGAGGAATTGATAACTGCCTGGCAGATCGAAAAAGTCGGATGGAAAGAATGGAGCAACCGCAGGAATGTGGAAGAATTTCTCCTGAACTTTCCGGACGTTTCAAAACTGTCTGAAGTCTCTGAGGGAAACTATCCGGAGAAAACAGCAGACGGCACAGGTGATATCCCTGCGGAGATGCACCGTACAGACATGTCTGCCGACGGCGCGGCTGCCTTATCCGGAACGGCCGCCCGGTATCCTGACTGCCGTGCGCTCCCGACGCAGACAGCGCTAAACCATGTCGTCAACCAGGTGATCCTAGAGGAAAGCCAAAAGGAAAAAGGCCATCTCTGCCTGATGCTCCAGCCGGATTACGATTATCTTTTGCATCTTCTTTCCGGCCTTGGAGAATACGGACAGAAGCTTGCGGTCGAGCATATTCTGTGCCTGGGAAATTCCCGGCAGAAGGACAGAGATTTCTGTGACCACAATCTGGTATATCTCCAGAAGATCCTGCCGCTGTATGTCTCTGCGCTGGATTATAACGTGTATTATTACTATGACGCTGTGGAATCGCATTTTTCCAATCTGAACGGATTTTCCTGTATGCTTCTTACCAGCGACTGCGCGATCACCTGTACCTCCGATTTTCAGACGGGCATCCTTTACGGAAAGCCGGAGATCGTGCAGATGCTCCGGGAGCACTTCAATACCTGCCGGGAGAAATGTTCCCCTTTCTTTTCTCCGGTACATTCCATACAGGATACCTGCAAGATGAGCATAAAGTTTTTCTCCGGCAGCGACGAGTATTATTCCCTGCAGCCGGAACCCTGCCTGATCCCGTTTCTTACACCGGATCTGGTAAACAGGCTGGTCATCTCCGAGCTCCCGGAACGGGAAAAACTGATTCCTCTGTTGAATGAATTTCTCAAGCAACGGCAGTTTACGCTTTCCGATGGGAACTATCATATTTTTCACACACGTAACGGGATCCGGAGATTTATGGAGACCGGAAGGGTCTATGAAATCCCGGAGGAACTGTACCTTCCGTTTCCGCCGGAAGACCGGAAACTCCTGTTATACCGGCTCAGCCAGTTTATCCCTGAGCGGTACCGGATCCTGCGCAGCCCGCTGGAGAATCTCCCCCAGAATTTCCACCTGTGGGTGAGCGCCTCCAACGGTTATCTGATGTTCACAAACCGAAAAAAAGAGTCCATTTATCTGATGTTCACAGAACCTGGTCTTCTGACTGCATTTATGGATTATCTGCAGAATATAGACGAAAAATATCTGTACACAGCCGCGGAATCCCGCAGCTTTATAGAAAAATTTCTCGAAGCGGAGGCCACACCGTAATCATAGTTCAGGGAGTGTTCCTGCCAACACATTCCTTGGAATGCTATAAATATACCGATACGCAAAAACCAGAGCGACTGCCGGCAACCGCGAAACATTTCGCAGTGCCGGCAGCCGTTCCGGTTTTTCCTTTACATATTATCTTTCTGTTTCATTATTTCTTCTGTTTCTTCGCAGCGCGTTTCTTCCCATACCAGAGGATCGCTCCCGTATAAGCCACCGCCGCGCACAGACCGATCACATAAGCGCCGGTCCACGGAATATTAAATCCGATCTTTGCATTCATAATATATGTAATCGTGATAAACGTATACCATGCTCCCGGGATCAGAGGCATCCATACAAATTTGGCTCTTCCATTTTCAAACATCCACACTGAGATCGCCAGGAATGCAAACAGAGACAAGGTCTGATTGGACCATGCAAAGTACCGCCACAGGATATTGAATCCGTTGGAGTTCATCTTTGCAAATATAAGGATCACAGCGACCAAAACAAAAATTCCGGCTGCCAGCGTCAGTCTCTTACGGGTAGAGGTCTGATCGATATGGAACGCATCCGCGATCGCCAGACGCAGAGAACGCAGCGCCGTATCCCCCGAAGTGATCGGAAGTACGATAACACCCAGCAGGGCGATGATCCCGCCGACCGGTCCCAGGATATTTTTACAGACAATACCGATCGTCGCTGTCGCCAGAGAAGCGTCTGCAGACTGCAGGCCCAGGTTGTAAACGCCCATGGCTCCTGCTGCCCAGACCATTGCGATGAATCCTTCTACAACCATCATGTTATAGAATGTCATACGTCCCTGACGTTCACTCTTCATGGTTCTGGAGATGATCGCCGTCTGCGTGGAGTGGAAACCAGAAAGAATTCCGCAGGCTACGGTAATGAAGAATACCGGTATAAAATGATTCGCCTGAAAATAGTCTCCATAAGACACCAGCGCGCCGTTCCAGTTTTGCCATACCTCGATCAACGGATATCCATGAACAAACAGTCCGACAAAAACGCCCACTGCTGAGAACAGCAGAATCGCTCCAAAGATCGGATAGATCCTTCCGATGATCTTATCGATCGGGAAAACAGTCGCGATCAGATAGTAGACGAAAATGATTCCATAAATGACCCAGGTCGAAACCGAGGTCGCTTTTCCGTCGAAACCGAACACCTGCGTCGCCGCAATATCGCCCGGTGTATAAATAAACACTGCGCCTACCAGAAGAAGCAGAAGACTGCAGAAAATCTGATAGAACGTATAAATTCCTTTGTTGCTGTATTTGCGGATCATATCCGGCATCTGCGTACCGCCGTCGCGCAGACAGATCATTCCGGAAAAATAGTCATGCATTGCTCCGCCGATAATGTTTCCGATGGGAATCGTAATAAAAGCGATCGGCCCGAACAGAATTCCCTGGATTGGCCCGAGGATCGGCCCGGTTCCGGCAATATTCAGAAGATTGATCAGACTGTTTTTCCATTCCCTCATCGGCACGTAATCCACGCCGTCCTGTTTCGTGTAAGCCGGCGTTTTCCGGTCATCCGGCTTAAACACATGCTCACAGAATCTGCCGTAAAGCATTGCGCCAACCACAAGAATTACGAGTCCAATAATAAAAGTTATCATAGCGGTATCCCCCCTGTTCCAAATGATATCTCATTATATCACCGCCGCCTTGAATTGTAAATATTCCTTTCTTTCGCGTTTTAAACAATTATTTTTTTCTGTTTTATGTACAATATGCAGAATTTTTTATTCTTTTATGCATTCAACTGATTTTGTAAGCGGTTTGAACCCGGGGACTCTGCGGATTGCTCCGTGTTTCATGCAGGCAGGAAGTTTATGCCTTTAAGCCGCCGGCACATAGATCCGCCGTTACCGGCGCACAAAAAATGTCCCGGAGCATGTCTGAGATCATTTTTCTGCAAGATGCGCGTCACACTTTGCAGAAAATCTGCTCTGCAAATCAGGGCATCCCCGTTGCAAAAATGACTCTCCGACACACTCCGGGACAACTGCTGCCGTAAACGGATCCAAAAGACCCCCGGCAAGCGGCTGCCGTGCCTGCACGGACAGACCTTCGCTTCCGTCCGTGCGGAACGCGTACCGCTGGCACGCAGCGCTGTTCGCCGGATATCGGACAGTAAAGATCAGCAGATCTCTGCTCCCGACGGCATTTTTTTCTCCGGAACCATCAAGCTTAAGTTCCCGTCCGCATCCTCCGCACAGAGGAGCATACCTTCCGACAGGACGCCGGCCAGCTTCGCAGGTTTCAGATTCACAAGCACCATCACCTTCTTGCCGACCATCTCTTCCGCCGTATAATGGGCTTTGATGCCGGAAACGATCTGTTTTACCTGGTTCCCGATCTTCACCTGGGAACACAGCAGTTTTTTGGATTTCTTAACTTCCTCACAGGCAATGATCTCTCCCACCCGGAACTGGAGCTTCTCAAAATCATCGAAAGTGATCTCCGCCTTCGGCTCCAGGTCGATCACCTGCTCCTCTTCCTTGCTGTTCTCCTGTCCGTCAGCGCCTGCATCTTTCTCCACAGCCGCTTTCTGTGCCGCCTGGATCACCTCAACTTTTTCCATAACCTCTTTCACGTCAAGTCTCTGGAACAGGATTTCCGGCGCATCCGTCACTTTGTTTCCGGAAGGATACAGACCGAAGGTTCCCAGATCCTCATAGGAACGCTTCGCGCTGTTCAGCTGCGTCAGGATCCTGTCTGTGGTCTCCGGCATAAAGGACTCCAGCAGACATGCGCCGATGGAAATACTCTCCACCAAATTGTAGAGAACAGCCGCAAGCCGGTCCTTCTTAGATTCATCCTTCGCCAAAGCCCAGGGCATTGTCTCATCGATATATTTGTTGCAGCGCTTGAACAGATTGAAGATCTCTGTGATCGCGTCCGCGACGCGGAGTTCCTCCATCTTGGCCGCCACTTTTCCGACGGTTCCCGTCACGACAGCCTTCAGGTCTGCATCTACCTCTTCCTCGACGCCCGTGTTGGTGACAACTCCGCCGAAATATTTGTTGCTCATGGAGATGGTCCGGTTCACAAGATTGCCCAGCGTGTTCGCCAGATCTGAGTTCATGCGCTCTACCATCAGTTCCCAGGTGATCACCCCGTCATTTTCAAACGGCATCTCATGAAGCACAAAATATCGAACCGCGTCCACACCGAACAGGGATACCAGATCATCCGCATAGATCACGTTGCCCTTCGATTTACTCATCTTTCCGTCGCCCTGCAACAGCCACGGATGGCCAAATACCTGCTTCGGCAGCGGCAGATCCAGCGCCATCAGGAAGATCGGCCAGTAAATCGTATGGAAGCGGATAATATCTTTTCCGATCAGATGGAGATCCGCCGGCCACATTTTCTTAAACTGCTCCGTACTCTCCCCGTCACAGTCGTATCCGATGCCGGTAATATAGTTGGTCAGGGCGTCCAGCCACACATAAGTGACATGCTTCGGGTCGAAGCTCACCGGGATTCCCCATTTAAAGGAGGTCCTGGACACACACAGATCCTGCAGACCCGGCAGCAGGAAATTGTTCATCATCTCATTTTTTCTGGACACCGGCTGGATAAACTCCGGATGGCTGTTGATATGATCGATCAGCCGCTGTGCATATTTACTCATCCTGAAGAAATATGCCTCTTCTTTTGCCGGAGTTACCGGGCGGCCGCAGTCCGGACACTTTCCGTCCACCAGCTGGGATTCCGTGAAGAATGACTCGCACGGTGTGCAGTAGAGACCTTCATAGTATCCTTTATAAATATCTCCTTGGTCGTACAGCTTCTTGAAGATTTTCTGCACCTGCTTTTC
Source organism: Candidatus Fusicatenibacter merdavium (assembly GCA_019115005.1). GTDB lineage: Bacteria > Bacillota > Clostridia > Lachnospirales > Lachnospiraceae > Fusicatenibacter > Fusicatenibacter merdavium. The sequence goes on from DXEK01000130.1 coordinate 7,186, forward strand.
GTGATAATCATCTGTGGTCCGGATAAATTTATCATAAGAAGTATTCATCAGATCCCAGATTCTGCGGATCTCTCCGGAAACCTGATCTACGAATTCCTTCGGAGTCACTCCGGCTTCCTCCGCTTTCAGCTCGATCTTCTGTCCATGCTCATCCGTTCCGGTCTGGAAGAACACATCGTATCCCTGCTGACGTTTAAACCGCGCAATGCTGTCCGCCAGAACCGCCTCATAGGTATTTCCAATGTGCGGCTTGCCGGAAGTGTAGGCAATCGCCGTCGTAATGTAATACTTTGGTCTGATCTTTTCCATTTTCTCTGTTTCCTTTCCTGTCTGCAATCTATCTTTTCAGATCCTTCGACAAACTTGTTACAGTTCAGCCAGCGGAACTGTAACACAAATTTTTTCGGCACCGCCAAATGGACATGCAAGCATGTCCGCTTGGCTCGTTGTTCGCGGAAATAAAAAAACTGCCTTCTCTGTTATGAGAAGACAGGTGAAACCCGTGTTACCACTTCTTTTCATCTCCGCCTCGCGGCGAAAACCTCAGCAGGTACAAAAAGCGTTTTGTCTGCTTTCTTATACCCTTCCGCTGTAACAGGCGGAACCTGTCGCAGTCTTGCCGTCTCCGGTTCGGTGCGCCTCTCAGGAGCCATCTTCCATAAAGCTTCGCTCATCCCTCTCAGCCTGCCGTCCGTCTCATTTCCGGAACCGCATATGGGAATTCTCTGTAAAGCATCCTCTGTATGTACTCTCTCCGTCCTTGTGTTTGTCGTCTTATGCACCCATGCTAACACATTCAAAACCGTTTGTAAAGTCTCTGGATGATAAATTCGTTTGAAATGGTTACAGTTCAGCTGGCTGAACTGTAACTTGCATTCCGGCGGCAGATCCGGATAAGGAGAAAAAAATATTGGAAAAATGTGGAAATTTGTTGAATTTCGTCGTTTTTTCATATATATTATATATGTATTTTATGATGCCAGGGTCAAAAGGTCATGCTTTTTATGCTTGCATGAAAAAGCATGACTTTGGAACCCGCAAAAACATGAGAAGGCAGCCCCGATCGGGCGGATTTCGAATGTGTTTAAGATTGCGGGTAAAGCAAATACCAGAAAAACAAACACGGCCTTTTCAGGCCGAATGATGATTGTACCGGGAGAATGTATATGGAAGCTACACATACAGAAGGAACCATTCCTTTTCCAATGCAAGAAAAGAAAGAAATCAACGATCTGAGCAATGAACTGGAACAGCAGCTGAATCAGCAGCTAGAAAATCTGAATCATGGCCCCGAGATTCCCAAGGAAGTTTTTTCTTCATCTGATGAGAGTCTCTTCCGGTCTGAAGAGGGTCTTTCTCAGCCGGAAGAGGAGGACAGCGTCCGGAAAACTGCTGCGGAAAAAAATTCCGAGAAAACCGTCTCTCTTATCAACGAAAGCAAGTTTCTCCGCTATATCGCAGATCTGCGAAAAGCGGACAGTGAACTGGCGCTGGCTAAAGCCGAATCCGCGGAATTGGTGCATCAGATCGATAATTTCAGGGAACACTATACCGAATACGAACAGAAGATCTCCGGCCTGATCACCGAGCAGGATCACAGTCTTCAGAAACAGTTGGATACTCTGACAGAACTGGCACGTTCCGTCCAGACCAGCAGCGATTCCCTCAGTTCGCGCATTGACAGAGAAATACAGCGCCTGACCCAAGGACTGGAAACATCCATTCAGGGAAGCGTGAAAGAATCCTGTGACCTGGAACTGGCACGGGTCAAAGACGCCACCGACGTACTTCTCAACTATACAGAAACCGTCAAGAATCAGAGCATTAAATTCCAGAAACTGGAGAGATTCAAATTTGTTCTGTTTATCATTAGCAGCGTGTCTTCTCCTATCGTTCTGGTCCTGTTTATACTGAATCTTCTGCATGTTTTTTGACGAGACAGCTGCAGCCGTTGGAAAAAGCGGGCGAAAGCAGTTCCGGACAGATCCGCCGTGCATGCGCGCGTCTGCCGGACACTTTTGTCCGCTTTCTGTATTTACCCGTCCGCCTTACCTCTGACTTTGAAAGGAATATCATGTCAAAACGGAAAGACCTGGGAGTATTTCTCCTGATTGTACTTCTCTATATCGCTGTTATGAGCATCACAGGGATCGGATGTCCGATCCGATGGTTCACAGGTATCTCCTGTCCCGGATGCGGTATGAGCCGGGCCTTTTTTTCACTGCTTCACCTGGACTTCGCCGGCGCGTTCCGGTATCATCCGCTGATCTATCCGATCATCCTGTTCGTTCCTTATTACTTTCTCGGAAGCGAAAAGACGGATCGGCAGAAAAAGGTCAAGAAAACGCTCCTGATTTTACTGGCAATTCTTGCGATCTGCCTCTGGATTTTCCGAATTTTTCATGAAGATTCTGTCGTCCGTATTGACCTTTCAAACAGTGTCATGATAAAATATCTGAAACAAATGAAGGGGGTTTTAAAATGTACGTAAAAGATGACCGCAGTTTTATCATGTATCTGATCCTGAATTTTATCACCTGCGGAATCTACGGGATTTATTTCTGGTATATGTATGTGGAAGATATCAACACCGTATTTTACGGCGACGGAGAAGACAGCCCCAATTATATCCTCGTCCTGATCCTCTCGATCATCACCTGTGGAATTTACGGATTTTACTGGTATTACAAACAGGCAAACCGCATTTACCACGGTTCCTACGAGCGCTACGGAGTGCCGGTCACGGAAACCGGTACGGCAGTTCTTCTGTGGATGATCCTCGGAAGCCTGGTATGCGGGCTGGGCACTTTTGTCGCTCAGTATTTTATGATCAACAACATGAACAAAGTCGCAAACGCCTATAATTACCAGCAGCAGAACCGCTTTAACGGCGGCGGAAATTATTATTAAATGATTGCCTGATTCTCTGTTCACCGTCCGCTGCCCGGAAAATGGCGCTGCGTGCCAGCGGCGCGCGTTCAGCACAGACCGCCACAACCCCCTGTTCCGAGGCGCTGAAGCTCTGTGCCATACCGGATCCGCCGGTGCCGATAAATGTACCGCCGGAGATCGTCAGCGATCCGTTAGCGTCGATTCCGTCGCCGGATGCAGTGATATGCAGGTTCCCGCCGGAAATAGAGATACTTCCGTTTGAGGAAGAAGAACCGCCGCTTGTGCCGCTGGAATCTGTGCCGCCGGCTGCATTCAGTCCGTCGTCATCCGCCACAAGACTGATATCGCCACCCTCGATGCAGACATCCAGGGCTTCCAGACCTTCATAACTCACACTGATATCGATCGTTCCGTCCGTGACAGTCAGCGTTTCATCCGCATGAATTCCATCGTCCCCTGTCGCGATCTCAAACGTACCGCCGTTTATGGTGATAGACGCATTGGAGTGAACGGCATCGTCTACAGAATTGATGGAAAAGCTTCCGCCGGTGATCCAAATGCTGCCCGCAGCCTTCAGCCCTTTCATGCTGGTGCTGCTGTCATCAGTCTCATCCCCGGTGTCGCTGTCGGCTGCAGTCTCATCCATGCTGCTGACTCCGTTCGACGATCCCTCTGCACCTGCGGTATTTCAATTCGTACCTCTTAAAAACTGTCTGAAAAGGCATAAAAATTCCTCCTGTACCTTTGATGAAATGATATTGAATCAAAAAGTGTCTCAATCCTGAAAAGCCTGACCTTTTGATCCTGCATCATGAAGTTATTGTACAGGAGGAAGATTGAAGTTTTCTTGAAGTTTTGCCGGTGTGTTCCCGGATCTTTGTGAAATTCCTGTGATATTTCCGCCGCCCTGACGCCATCCCGTCGCAATCCGGCCGAAACTGCCGCACAGGTTTCACGCTCTGAGCAGCGGGAGCTTTACAAAAAACTCCACTTTCCCGTCGCGGCACTGGAGATCGATCGTTCCCTGATGAGAGACTGTGATCGCCTTCGCGATGGCAAGTCCCAGGCCATAATGATTATCCTCGCCGGTGCGCGCGGAATCCGTGCGGTAAAAGCGTTCAAATAAGTGTTTTCTCTGTTCCGGAGGGATCTCCGGTCCCTCGTTAGCCCCAGACAACACCGCGCTGTTTTTTTCTTTTCTCAACACGATCCACTGATTCTTTCCGTCCCTGCCGTGGCGGATCGCATTGTCGATCAGGATCGAGGTCAGCTGTTTCAGCTGCACACTGTTCCCATTGACCCGGATCCCGTCTGCGATCTCACTGTTCAGAAACAGTCCGCTCTCATACACGACCGTCTCAAACGGCAGCATCTCTCCGCAGACCAGCCGGCTCAGGTCCACCGCCTCCATCTGCGGCTTCACATTCTCCGCCCGCGCAGTGATCCACCTCATAATTTTCGAGGCGCAGGATCTCACAGAGCGCCTGTGCCATTCTCTTCTCATCCTCAATCAGCAAAATTCTCACAGCGTTTCCTCCGTTAATCATTCCGCCAGGTCTTCCGATTCACAGTACCCGAACGGCATTGCAGTGTAAAGTCAAAACGACGACGGAATTACCGCTCGATCCCGCCGCGGGCCGCAAGGCCGCGGTCGAAAGGATGTTTTACCTTTTTCAGTTCCGACACGTAATCTGCACATGCGATCAGCTTCTCCCCGGGATCCTGTCCGGTAAGGATCACCTCCAGATGTTCCGGTTTCTCCCCAAGCCACCAAAGCAGCACTTCCTCGTCAAACAGTCCCGCGCGGATCGTATAGATGATCTCATCGAGAAACAGGACGTCATACTTCTCCTGTTCTGCTTTCCGGGTCACTTCCAGGAACTTTTCCTCGTAAAACTGCTTTCTCTCTCTCTTCTCCTGTTCAGTCATCTGGAAGGAAAATTTTTCCTGCTTCAGTCCGGGGACAAATGTGATCTCCGGGATTTTTTCCATCGCACTTCTCTCACTGGTCGTATTATCTTTCATAAACTGGTAGATCAGCACCCGATAGCCATAGCCGGCCGCGCGGACACAAAGTCCCATTCCGCAGGTGGTCTTTCCTTTTCCGTCCCCGCAGTAAATATGTACACATCCGGTCTCTCTCTCCATACTTTCTGTCCTCCATCCATTTTTAGGTTTCCAGGACGCATTCCGATCTCATCGCCAAAAAGGCGGTTTTCGGATCCCTCACTGTTCCCAGGTTCTCTCCAAAACCGCCTTTCCACATGCGCCTGTCAGATTTTAATAGTTTTCCACTTTTCTCTCAAAGTATGCTTTAGGATGTGCACAGACCGGACATACCTCCGGAGCCTCTTCGCCTTCATAGATAAAACCGCAGTTACGGCATTTCCAGCCAAGCGGAGCGTCGCCCTTGAAGGTCTTGTTCTCACGATAGGACTGCAGAAGCTTGCGGTAACGTTTTTCATGTGCTGCCTCCACGCGGGCCACTCCTTCAAACTTCGCCGCCAGCGCCGTGAAACCTTCCTCTCTGGCTTCTCTGGCCATTCTCGCATACATATCGGTCCACTCATAGTTCTCACCTGCCGCTGCGTCTTCCAGGTTTTCCTCTATATCTCCGATCCCGTGGATTTCCTTGAACCACATTTTCGCGTGTTCTTTTTCCTGCTCGGCAGTCTCCAGGTACAGCGCTGCCAGCTGTTCATATCCTGCTTTCTTTGCCGCAGATGCATAATATGTATATTTGTTTCTCGCCTCGGACTCGCCTGCAAAAGCGGTGAGAAGATTCTGTTCTGTCTTGGTTCCTGCGTATTTATTCGCCATTTTCTCCTCCATTCATAGTCTGTAACAGATTTCACCGGAAAGTCCTTCGGACTGTCCGGTAAACCAAAAACGGAATGGTTCTCTGCATAAAAAACCCTTCCGTTTTCAATGTCCCTACTTCACCACAGGGACACCGCCCTGTGTTATGACAGCCGCTTTGTGTCCAGATACAGAGGAAGATCCATCCGGTATCTTCCTCTGTACCTGCGACGGACACGCCGCCAGCCGGTCTTCCGCAGATGATTCTGTTGTCACGATGCATTTATCCGTACATCAGCTGTAACCGTTCAGCTAACTGAAACTGCTGCGATTAGCCGAAGTATCTCTCCAGTAAGCCTTTGAATGCTTTTCCGTGGCGAGCCTCGTCTCTTGCCATTTCATGAACAGTGTCATGGATCGCATCCAGATTTGCTTCTTTTGCACGTTTTGCCAGATCTACTTTTCCAGCGGTAGCGCCGTTCTCAGCTTCTACACGCATCTCCAGGTTCTTCTTGGTGCTGTCTGTAACAACTTCGCCCAGCAGTTCAGCAAATTTTGCTGCATGCTCTGCCTCTTCGTAAGCTGCTTTCTCATAGTACAGACCAACTTCCGGATATCCTTCACGGAATGCTACGCGGGACATCGCCAGATACATACCAACCTCAGAGCACTCGCCTTCGAAGTTTGATCTCAGATCTGCTTTGATGTCCTCGGATACATCAGCTGCAACACCTACTACATGCTCTGCTGCCCAGCTCATCTCGCCGCTCTGCTCGATGAACTTCTCAGCCGGTGCATGACAGACTGGACATTCTGCCGGTGCTGCTTCTCCCTCATAAACATATCCACATACGCTGCAAACAAATTTTTTCATGATCGTATTCTCCTTTTCTTTTTATTTTTAAAATTAGTAACTATTACTAATTTTAAGTTACCACACCGCTATTGATTTGTCAAGCATAATTTTATATTTTTCTCTGAACAGCGGCTGCCCTAAGATTTCTGTCTGCATTTTCCGCAGACGCCGTAAAAATTTACTGAATAACTCTCGATAAGTCCTTCAAAATTCTGCTCTGCCTGTTCCTTGATCTCGCTGATATCGTCCATATCCATATCAAGTACTACATGACACTTTCGGCAGATAAAATGATTATGCGGAGAAGTGTCCGCATCAAAGCGGTCCGGACCGTCGCCTGTCGCCAGGCGCTTGATCTCTCCCAGCTCGGAGAGCAGTGCCAGATTCCGATAGACCGTTCCCAGACTGATGTTCGGGTATTCCTTCCGTATGTCTGTGTAGATCATATCGGCAGTGGGATGGTCGTTCCGCTGCATCAACTGTTTCTTGATGGATTCCCGTTGTCTGCTGTATTTGAGATTCGACATAGGTCAGTTCCCCTTTCTCTTTTAATAATAGTAATGATTACTATATTTATATCATAAAAGGAAACGACAAAAATGTCAAGTATTTTTTTATTTTCCACCAATATGTGCTGCAGTTCAGCTGACCGGGCTGTTACCAATATACCGTAATATGAGGAGTGGCCAGGTATCCGAAGACACCTGGCCTGTTATTATGAAAAAAATAATTATGTGTAGTGATACTGTTTTCTGTGTGCAAGCGAACGACTCATATCAACACATCGATTATAGTTTAACCTATACTTATGAATAAACTGTGAATACAGCATAAAACTTTTGTTAATTACGACAAATACCTTTTTATTTTTCATTTATTTTTTATCTATTTCGCACAACCCTGCCATTTCTCCTGTTTTTCATTATCTGAAGGTTTACTATTTTTCGGTTCTCAACCGGCTTTTTCTATGATAAAATAAAACATAAAGCGTAACAGTCCAGCTAGCTGAACTGTTCCCATAAAGCTGCTGTTTCTGTCTGACAGCAGCATCAGTTTTTTAAGGAGGCGATGTTATGCCAACAGGCAATCAGGAATATATCCGCGATATGAACCGTTCACTTGTACTCGAGGCGATCATCAACCATGCTCCTCTGTCCCGTGCGGATCTGTCAAAAATGCTCCACCTCACCAAGGCCACCATCTCCAATATCGTCCAGGAACTGATCGACAAAGAACTGGTGCTGGAACTCGGAAGCGGAGATGCACCCATGGGCCGAAAACCGATCCTTCTCACCTTCAACCATGACTGCGGCCACGTCGTCTCTGTAGATTTCGGCGTGAAAAGGATCTCTGTCATGACCAGCGATCCTCTGGGCTGCGGCTGCGAAGTGCATGAATATCCCCACCAGGCGGAACAGTCTTTGGAAGAACACCTGATCTCTCTGCTGCATGAGACCATCGATGCACTTCCGGAAACGCCTTACGGAGTTCTCGGGATCAGCGTGGGCATTTACGGCGTTGTCTGCGACGACACGGTTTTGTTCACCCCTTACTATGATCTGAAATATTCTAATCTGCGAAGTCTTCTGGAAGAAGCCTTCCATGTGCCGGTGGTCGTGGAAAACGAGGCGAACCTCTCTGTGATCGGGGAAGCTTCCATCGGACAAGGCCATAAAAATATGATCTTTCTAAACATTCACGAAGGCGTCGGCATGGGCATTCTTGTGAACGGACAACTCTATAAAGGGCAAAACGGATACGCGGGCGAATTCGGACATACCATTCTGTTTCCCGACGGACGCCCCTGTCCCTGCGGCAACCAGGGCTGCCTCGAGCAGTATATCTCGGAATCGGCGATCCTGAAAGAATATGCCCGCGGTCACGGACGTTCATCGGCGTCCCTGGATGAGTTTCTCTACGCCTACAGCCAGGAGGATCCCGCCGCCGAGAGGGCTCTGCATGACTTTGTCCATTACACAGCGATCAGCCTGAATACCGTGCTGCATACATTTAATCCGGAGATCATTGTCGTCAACAGTTCCTTTACCAACGATATCCCCGGACTGCTGGATCAGATCACATCGTCTATCCAGAATCGCTTGCGCTGGTATCTGCATGTAGTGCCTTCCCGGCTTCAGGACGTTTCCGTACTGATCGGCGGCGTCTGCCTGTGTACTGCACGATTTCTGGGGATCCGGGATCTGCGCCTGCATTATTAAGTGTTGATCCACAGCAGTTCAGCTTGTCTGAACTGCTGTGTTCATTCACAATTATTTCCAATTTTGTTCATTATTTTTTTACATTCGAATCACGTTTTCAACACATTTTCTGACTATACTATAACCATAAAATAATTCAAGCCAACATTATTTTATAACAATTTTCTTTTTCATATTGCCGATGAAAATCGGCTCTCCTTCCTTTAATTAAATAGAAACAACAAAAAAACCAGAGTTGCTGCTGGTTTTTTTGTTGTCCGAAAAAGCAAAAGACCCCGCAGTAAACTGCGGGGTTCAATCACTCTTTATGACTCAGCGCATCTGCAAGCCTTGCGAAATCCTGAAGCGTCAGCGTTTCACCGCGGACCGTCAGCGGAAAACCGCAGGACGTGATCGCATGCTCCACCTCCTCTTTCGAGAAGCCCAGCGCAGCGCTGTTCTTCAACCCGTTTGCCAGCGTCTTTCTCCGCTGATTAAACGACGCGCGGATCAGCGCAAACAGCAGCTTCTCATCCTCCACCTGCACGGGAAACGAGGTGTGTCTGGTCAGGCGGATAACCGCGCTTCCCACCTTCGGCCTCGGCATAAAACAATTCGGCGGCACATTTGCCACAATATACGGATCCGCGTAATACTGGACCGCCAGGGAAAGCGCTCCATAATCCTTACTGCCAGGACCGGTCTGCATCCGGTCCGCCACTTCCTTCTGCACCATGACCGTCACAGATTCCAGCGGTACATGATTCTCAAAAAGTCCCATGATGATCGGCGTGGTGATATAGTACGGCAGATTGGCGACGACTTTGATCGGACGCCCCTGATTCTTTTCTTCCGCCAGGCGGTTCAGATCCACCTTCAAAATATCCTCGTTGAGCACGGTGACATTGTCATAACCGGACAACGTATCTTCCAGGATCGGAATCAGGTTTTTATCAATCTCCACCGCACAGACTTCTCTGGCCACATAAGCCAGATACTGTGTCAGCGTACCGATCCCCGGCCCGATCTCCACGACAAAATCGTCCGGCCCGATCTCGGCCGCTGCCACGATCTTATCCAGCACATGGGGATCGATCAAAAAATTTTGTCCATATTTTTTCTGAAATACAAAGCCGTACTTCTGCAGTACGGCTATCGTATTTTTCGGCTCTCCAAGCCACGGCTTTGTTTTTTCCATAAGATTTTCTTTCTGCTTTAAAACTCAAAATCCTTTTCGTAAAGGATCACACGGTCATCAGAATCTTTATGTTTGCGGGACATCTTCCGCCCGAGCTTTCTTGTACCTCTCTCCGCATGAGCGATCGCTTTGTCCACCATGTCCTTGACATTGGTGATCGTCATCGGCTCTCCTTCTTTCTGGTTGTCGCCGATCTGCGTATACAGAGCAAGCACGCCCATCTCGTCCATTTTATATCCATTCTCACGGGCATAAGTTCTCGCAAAGGTTACCAGCTCATCATTGGTGAAGACCGGAATGGAGATAACAGTATCGAATTTCTTGGCAAATTCCGGATAATTGTGGAACAGTCCTCGCATACTGGTCTTCTCATCCTCGATGATCAATACCAGACTGTCGGTCCTGAAATCCAGCGCTTTGGAAAGTTTTTCCACAGTCTCGGGATACATCAGACCCGCACGTTCGATCAGGAGAAAACCTCCCGCCAGCTTTCCTACCACGTGGGCCGGATCCTTCTTATTCAGGTCCGACGCATCCAGACGGGCCATCTTGGTCGCCGGGATTTTCAAGTCCACACAGATCGCACGGACCAGACTCTCCGACAGATGTGTCTTTCCTGTTCCGTAGCCGCCCATGATCGCTATGTTCCCACGGCGGGACGTGCGGTCTCCCGCATTCTGGTATACACCATGCATGGCGTCAAGGATCTGCTGATCCATTCCCGGTACCTTCGCAAAGTATGTAAACAGCACTTTCTGTTCATCCGTCAGTTTATCCGGCTGCGTATCATTCAGGATACGCATTCTGCGCTCCTCCGGAGTTTCCTCCCGCAGCACTTCCTCGACAGACATGGGAATGGTTTCTTTTTTCACTTCAGGCATCTCGATGGTACGGTCCGGCGTATTCTCAACAGTCATCACCTTCGTCGCATCTTTTGCTGCCTCCTGGGACGGCTCTGACGGGATTTCCAGATCCAGATCCTCCGGCTGTACATGGACAGGCTCAGGAATCTCCGTCGTCTTGTCCAGATCTTCCAGCCGGTGGAACGGAGCATCCGCCTCCTGACTGCCATCTGCATCCGGTCCCTCAACCACTGCCTGAGACTGGGCGCCGGTATCCGGCGCTGCGGAATCTCCGGGCTCTTCCTCCGGCCGCTGACCGCTGGCCACGGCGTCCGCAAAAGCTTCCATGGACTGCTGGATATTGAGTTCTTCCTCAGAGATTTCCTTTTCCCGGATATCGTCTGCCTCGCCGGTACCCGCGGACCGAGCGCTTTCCGGCTCTCCGGCAGTTTCATTCTTAGTAGCTTCTTCCGACAGACTGTCCGCCGTTTCCTTAAACAGTGCTTCCAGATCGAGATCATCCGCCGAATGTCCCGGCGCAGATTCCTGAACCGTTTCCGCTTCCGTGGATTTCTCCGGTTCAGACTTTGTCTCTTTTTTCTTTATACTGTCCGGTTTTGTCCGGATCGTCTTTCCGGCATCCGGATCCGGAGTCACCTCCACAGCTATGCTCTCCGGCTCCAGCTCCTTGACGTCGTAATCTTCTTCGTGCTTTTCTCCCGCAGGCATATCTGCAGGCTGTTCCTTCTTCTTCACATCAGGGAATACATTCCGGATGCTTCGGATTAATTCATTATGAAGATCCACGGTATTTCCAAGGAACGTCGGCGTTGTGTAAGACTGCACCTGAGCGTCTGTCTCCCGCTGTCCTTCGGTCTCACGGGCAGCAGCAGTTTCCTGAAATCCCGCATCCTGGGTAACTGCAGCGCCTGCTTGATCCATACGGTCCAGAAGGTTCCCCACCTGCTTTTCGCTGCTTTCCCTGCCGGCATTCTCATACTTCGTCTGCTGGGAAGGGGTGAGCGGCGCATATTTCATCTTCAGTTCCAGGGCCTTTGTGACATATTTTCCCTCACTAAACCATAATTCCAGTTCATCACAGGTATCAATACATTTCTGTATCTGGTCGTTTCTGCTGTACAGCAATGCCAGCTCATAGGTCCAGCGCTCGGTAAACTCCGCATCCTTGTAGTCTTCCAGCGCTTCAATCTGGTCTTCCAGCGGCGCTTTCTTTCCTCTCAGGATCTTATAACGGAGCAAATATTTGGAAGTGTCATGAGGTGCCGCAGATACAAACTCTTCATAATACTCCTCTGCACTCTCAAAATCCTGCATTTTCACAGACACTTCCACCAAGCGGTACAGGATCCCTTTTCCGATAGAAGAACGATCATATGCCAGCAGAAGAATATCATTCGCTTCCGGATACATCTTGTTGGCCTCATAAACATCCGCCACCATCGACAGGGTTCGTATACTCTTGACACGACGCCAGTCCACAGATTCCACAATCTCCAGGGCACCCTTGTAATCCTCTTTATCGGCAAGGCTGGTCAACTGGTCCAGCTTGCTCCGATATTCTGCTTTATCCAATGTTTTCACCTCATTCTGCTTCTGTTTGCCCCCAGCCGTCCGATCCTCGAACCACCGCAGGCATCCAATATTTGGCAACAGTCCAGTCACCTGAACTGTTACCTTGTTTGTTCAACATTATAGACAGAATTAAGTGTATCACACTCACCTTGGAATGTCAAAAACTATTCTTTTACAGCCCCGGTCCAGGAAAAAATCCTTGCCGTAAGAACGAGATTGGATCATGGGAAAGAATGCGATATATTGAAACATATATTTCACAGGAAAGGGGAAATTATTGAATGAATATTACCTGGGATGCGGCAACAGAACATGTGATCTGATGCAAACCGGGCAGGCGAAACAGGCAGGAGCATAGCTGTATCTATACAGCCATGCTCCTGCCTGTTAAATGGCAATACCGAACTGCCTACGCGCACACTTCAAAAGTGCTGCGCCAGATCTGTCCGTAATTTCAACATCAGAATTATTTCACTGTAATCTTATTCAGATGCCAGATCTCATCCACATACTGCTGGATCGTACGGTCGGAGGAGAACTTGCCGGAGTGCGCCACATTGAGGATCGCGCTTCTCGCCCATCCCTCCGTATCGCGGTATTTGTCCTCCACACGCTCCTGAGCTGCAGCATAGGACTTGAAGTCCGCAAGGATGAAGTACATATCCGCCCGCGGAGCGCCCTTCGCTGTCAGCAGAGAGTCATACAGGTCGCGGAACATATTGGTATCTCCCTTGGAGAATTTTCCGCTGATCAGCTCCATCAGCACCTCATGGATATCCGGGTCGTTGATGAAGTAGCGCATCGGATCATAGTTGCAGTTCTTTTCATAGTTGATCACATCATCAGCGGAGAGTCCGAAGATAAACGCGTTTTCTTCCCCGACTTCTTCCACGATCTCCACATTGGCACCGTCCATAGTACCCAGAGTCAGTGCGCCGTTGAGCATGAACTTCATGTTACCGGTTCCGGAAGCTTCCTTGCTGGCAGTAGAGATCTGCTCGGAAACGTCTGCCGCTGCGAAAATCCACTCCGCATTGCTTACACAGTAATCCTCGATAAACACGACTTTGATCTTTCCGCGGATCACCGGGTCATTGTTGACTACATCCGCCACACAGTTGATCAAATGAATGATCGCTTTCGCTCTCTCATAACCTGCGGATGCCTTCGCACCGAAAATGAACGTTCTCGGATAGAACGGCATATCCGGATTTTTCTGAAGTTTGTCGTACAGATACATGATGTGAAGAATATTCATGAACTGTCTCTTATACTCATGAAGACGTTTTACCTGAACGTCAAAGATGGAATTCGGATCCACATCGATGCCGTTGTGTTCTTTAATATATTTTGCCAGACGCAGCTTATTCTGATACTTAATCTCCATAAACTCCTGCTGTGCCTTGCGGTCGTCCGCATAGGCTGCCAGCTGGCTGATCTGCGGAAGATTAGTGATCCAGCCTTTTCCGACATGCTCGGTTACCCAGTCTGCCAGCAGCGGATTTCCGTGAAGCAGGAAACGTCTCTGAGTGATTCCGTTGGTCTTATTGTTGAACTTCTCCGGCATCATCTCATAGAAGTCTTTCAGTTCACGTTTTTCCAGGATCTGTGTGTGCAGGCGGGCAACACCGTTGACAGAATAGCCTCCGACAATAGCAAGGCGCGCCATATGAACCTGGCCGTCGTAGATGATAGCCATCTGGCGTACTTTTTCCTCATTTCCCGGATACTGCTCACGTACCTGGATCAGGAAACGGCGGTTGATCTCTTCCACGATCTGATAAATACGCGGAAGCAGTTTGGAAAACAGGTCAACCGGCCATTTTTCCAGCGCTTCGGACATGATCGTATGGTTCGTGTAAGCGCAGGTCTTCGTCGTAACCTCCCATGCCTCGTCCCAGCCGAGTCCTTCCTCATCCATAAGGATACGCATCAGTTCCGGAACCGCAACGGTCGGATGGGTATCGTTCAGCTGGAACGTCACCTTTTCGTACAGTTTGCGGACATCATTGTGTTTTCTCTTATAACGGTTCACCGCACGCTGTACACTCGCGGAAATAAAGAAATACTGCTGTTTCAGGCGAAGCTCCTTGCCTTCGTAGTGGTTGTCGTTGGGATACAGAACCTCTACGATCGTGCGGGCGAGGTTTTCCTGTTCCACCGCTTTATTGTATTCTCCCTTGTCAAAGGAATCCAGGTTGAAATCGTCGATCGCCTGGGCATCCCAGATCATCAGGGTATTTACCATGTTGTTGTCATATCCTACGATCGGCATGTCGTACGGAATCGCGCGGACTGTCTGCGCGCCTACCTGGCGGAAGTTGGTGCGCTGTGCAGCCTCATCGTAATACATTTCTACCCGGCCGCCAAATTTTACTTCCTTCGCGTACTCCGGACGGCGCAGTTCGAAGGGATATCCGTCTTTCAGCCAGTTATCCGGCACTTCCACCTGACATCCGTCTTTGATCTCCTGCTTGAACATACCATAGCGGTAACGGATTCCGCATCCGTAAGCCGGATAGCCGAGGGTTGCCAGAGAATCCAGGAAACAGGCAGCAAGACGGCCAAGACCTCCGTTGCCGAGGGCCGGATCCCGCTCCTGATTTTCCAGTGCGTTCAGGTCGAATCCCATCTCATCCAGCGCCTCTTTCACTTCGTTGTAGGCTGTCAGGTTGATCAGATTGTTTCCAAGTGCACGTCCCATCAGAAATTCCATGGACATATAATAAACCATCTTCGGGTCTTCTTCATCCATTGCATTCTGTGTTTTCAGCCAGTTGTCCATAATGACATCTTTCACTGCGTAGCAGACTGCCTGGTACACTTCCTGCTCGGTGGCCTTGTCGATGGTTTTGCGATACAGCTTTTTAACATTTTTCTCGACACTCTGCTTGAATGTTTCCTTTTTGAACTGGGTATCTAACATCTGTGTCCTCCTTTTCCGGCCTGTTATGCTGCCTCTGTTGAATCATGTACTTCTCCGTGCCGGTTTTTCTTTTCCCCGTTTTACAGTCCCTTTCCCGGCGCCGCCTTCCGGTCAGCCCCTTCTGCGGACCTCTTCTGTTCTCTCTATCTAAAACCGCCTACGCCCGGCAGCCTGCGATAACCGCAGACTGCCGGGTGGCAGATTTCAGATTCACATTATATCTGTACGTCCCTGCAGAACCGTTTTATCACTGTTCCCCGGACGACAGTGTTTTTCTGTCAGCTCAGACGTTCTACGGACAGAGTGACATGTTCAGAGTTAATGTTCCACTCTTTTTCATATCCGGAAGTTTCTCCGATCGTGATCTCCTCCGCAAGAACCTCTGACCGGATCTGATCTCCGTGTTTCCGGAAGATCTCGATGATCCTGTCGTTATTCTTTACGCCAACTTTGATCTTATCCATAACCTCAAAGCCGGCTTCCTTACGCATCGTCTGGATCTTGCTGATCAGTTCGCGCACAAAGCCTTCTTCGATCAGCTCCGGCGTCAGGTTGGTATCCAGCACAACCGTGATACGGTTGTCGGACTCGGAAACGTAGCCTTCCATCTGAGCCGTATCAATCAGCAGATCCTCCTCTAATAATACGATTTCCTGCCCATCAATGTCAAGCTTTAGTTCGCCTGTGGACTTCAGTTCCTGCATCGCGCTGTTTCCATTCAGTTCGGAGAGCACTGTCTTGATCTTATTCAGCAGTTTTCCGTATTTCGGTCCTACCGTGCGCATCTGCGGCTTGAAGGTATAGGAGATAAAGTCCGCGATATCATCGGTAAACTCTACTTCCTTTACATTCAGTTCGTCCGCGATGATCTCCGTATAGAACTGATCCAGAACAAACCCGCTCTTCACAAACATTTTTCCGATCGGCTGGCGGTTCTTGATGTTTGCGGTATTCCGGCAGGCGCGTCCCATAACGACCACCTCCAGCAGATCCGCCATATCTTCCTCCAGCTTCTGGTCGATCCACTCAGTCTTCACCACCGGATAGTCGCACAGATGGATGCTCTCCGGAGCCGCATCGTCGATGCTCTTTACCAGATTCTGGTAGATGTCCTCGGTCATGAACGGGATCATCGGCGCCGCCGTCTTGCTGATATCCACCAGCGCAGTGTACAGTGTCATGTATGCGTTGATCTTATCCTGCTCCATGCCCTTCGCCCAGAAACGCTCACGGGAACGGCGCACATACCAGTTGCTCATGTCATCCACAAAGGACTGCAGCGCTTTCGCCGCTTCCGGGATCCGGTAATTTGCCAGGTTATCGTCCACCGCCTGTACCGTGGATTCCAGTCTGGAGAGCAGCCACTTGTCCATAACGGAAAGTTTGTCATAGTCCAGCGTATATTTTGTTGCGTCAAAATTGTCGATATTCGCATAGAGCACGAAGAATGCGTAAGTATTCCACAGAGTGCCCATGAATTTTCTCTGTCCTTCCACAACCGTCTTTCCGGCAAAACGGGACGGCAGCCACGGAGCGCTGCTGGAATAGAAGTACCAGCGGATCGCATCTGCGCCGTAGGTCTGCAGCGCTTCAAACGGGTCGACGGCATTCCCCTTGGACTTGCTCATCTTCTGACCGTTCTCGTCCTGCACCAGGCCGAGAACCAGAACGTTCTCATACGGAGCTTTGTCAAACAGCAGGGTAGAGATCGCCATCAGCGAGTAGAACCATCCGCGGGTCTGATCCACCGCCTCGGAGATAAACTGTGCCGGGAACTGCTGCTCAAACAGTTCCTTGTTCTCAAACGGATAATGATGCTGCGCAAACGGCATGGAACCGCTGTCGAACCAGCAGTCGATTACTTCCGGCACACGGTGCATCTCTTTTCCGCAGTGCGGGCAGCGGAGCGTCACATTGTCAATGTACGGGCGGTGCAGCTCGATGTCGTCCGGGCAGTTGTCGGATTTTTCCTTCAGTTCCGCAATGCTGCCGATGCATTCCTGATGGCCGCATTCACACTGCCATACCGGCAGCGGAGTTCCCCAGTAGCGGTTTCTGGAAAGTCCCCAGTCCTGAACGTTCTCCAGCCAGTCGCCGAAACGGCCTTTTCCGATGCTCTCCGGGATCCAGTTGACCGTATTATTGTTGCGGATCAGATCCTCCTTCACCGCCGTCATCTTGATAAACCAGGTCTCACGGGCATAATAGATCAGCGGAGTGTCGCATCTCCAGCAGTGCGGGTAGCTGTGCTCAAACAGCGGAGCTTCAAACAACAGTCCGGCCTCCTCCAGTGCGATCAGGATCGGCTTGTCTGCTTTCTTGCAGAATTCGCCCGCCCACGGGGTGTCCTCGGTCATCTCGCCTTTTTCATTGACCATCTGAACGAACGGCAAATCATAGCGGCGTCCCACCTGGGAGTCGTCTTCACCGAAAGCCGGAGCGATGTGAACCACACCGGTACCGTCGGTCAATGTGACATAGTCTGCACAGGTTACGTAAAATGCTTTCTTGCCATTGAGACGGCCTGCAGAGTACGGGAACAACGGCTCGTACTCTTTGTACTCAAGATCTGAGCCCTGATAAGTTTCCAGCACTTCATAGGCTTTCTCTCCGTCTTTCGCCAGTTTGCCGAGCACGGTATCCAGCAGCGCTTCCGCCATATAATAGACATGGTCGTCCGCCGCTTTCGCTTTCACATAGGTCTCTTTCGGGTTCACACAGAGCGCCACGTTGGACGGAAGCGTCCAGGGAGTCGTGGTCCATGCCAGGAAATATGCGTCCTCATCCTTTACTTTGAAGCGAACGACCGCGGAACGTTCCTTGACGTCTTTGTAGCCCTGAGCCACCTCATGGGAGGACAGCGGCGTACCGCAGCGCGGGCAGTAGGGAACGATCTTATGTCCTTTGTACAGAAGCCCTTTCTTCCAGATCTCCTTCAGCGCCCACCACTCGGACTCGATAAAATCATTGTGATACGTCACATACGGATGCTTCATATCCGCCCAGAATCCGACGGTATGGGAGAAATCCTCCCACATCCCCTCATACTTCCAGACACTTTCCTTACACTGCTCGATAAACGGCTCCACACCGTACTCCTCGATCTGCTCTTTTCCGTCGAGGCCGAGCTTTTTCTCAACCTCCAGTTCCACCGGAAGTCCATGGGTGTCCCAGCCGGCTTTTCGTGGAACCATATAGCCCTTCATCGTCCGGTAACGGGGGATCATATCCTTGATAACACGAGTCTCCACATGGCCGATGTGCGGCTTGCCGTTGGCAGTCGGCGGTCCGTCATAAAAGACATAGGACGGATTTCCCTCCCGCTGCTTCATACTCTTCTCAAAAATCTCATGCTCCTCCCAGAACTTTTCTGTCTGCTTTTCGCGTTCCACAAAGTTCATATCGGCAGAAACCTTCTTGTACATGAAACTGTCCTCCTTTTTTTGATAAAAAAATAACCCCCGTCCTGTAAAAGGACGAGAGTTCCATACTCACGCTATACCACCTGTTACATACCATCATATGCAGTCCTTATAACGCTGGACGGACGGCGCTTCCTACCATCCCGGCGCAGTCCGCCGAAATCTTCAGAATTGCAACTTAGAAGTGATTTTCTTCTGCCGTTACTCGTACCGGTCTTCCACCTGCTCCGGCTCGCTGAAACTTTCCCTGACAGAATACTCTCTTCCTCATCGTTTTTGATGCTATTATTATAAGCATCAAATCCTCGGATTGTCAAGCGTCACCAGTTGCCGAATCGCCAAAAATATTCTATAATGGTTACCATATAAACAGCAACCGTAACTTTTTGCCGTTCCGCCTGTTGAACGGTTATGTAGGTTTTAACTCATGAGGGGTACACCATTGCGATGAAAACAAAATTTTTACGCAGAATGCATATCCGGAAGTTTCTGTGTTCTGCCCTGGCCCTTGGACTCGCGGCTGCGATCGTTCCGGCCCGTCCCGTTTACGCTGCCGACGGCACGGAACCGCCCGCTGCCTATTATGAAGCCGTACAGACAGACTCCCTGGCAGACTGGCCTCAGGGTCCTGCGATCTATGCCGAGTCGGGAATCCTCGTGGACCTCGACACCCAGGAAATCCTGTATTCCAAAAACATTGACAAACAGCTTTACCCGGCCAGCATCACAAAGATCATGACAACGCTGATTGCGATCGAATCCTCCTCCCCGGAGGATCCCGTCACATTTTCCCAGACTGCGCTGGACAGCATCGAGTGGGACAGTTCCAATATCGGCTGCCGTCTGAATGAAACGCTGACTATGGAACAGTGCTGGTATGCGATGATGCTCAATTCCGCCAACGAAGTCTGCTGCGGGGTAGCGGAGCAAATCGCCGGATCCATCGACGCTTTTGTGGATCTGATGAATCAGAAAGCGGCGGAACTGGGATGCACCAACACACATTTTGCGAATCCCAACGGCCTGCCGGATGAAAACCATTACACGACTGCCCACGACATGGCATTGATCGCCAATGCCGCCTATGAGAACGAGACCTTCCGGCAGGTCTTCACCACAAGACAGTACGAGATTCCGCCGACATCCCAGTACACGGAAACCCGTTATCTCTATAATCATCATAAAATGATGCAGCCTGACACAGAATACTATTACGAAGGATGCCTGGGCGGAAAAACCGGATATACGGAAGCGGCGCTGAATACCCTGGTGACTTTTGCGTCCCGCAGCGAAAAGACGCTGCTGTGCGTAACCATGCGCACTCAGGGGCGGCAGGTATACACCGACACGGCAAGCCTGTTTGACTATGGATTTTCCCAGACCTTTCCGGACGGAGAAGCAGCGCTTCTGAATGGAACACCCACGCCGACGGAGACGCCTGTCCCGGAACCCTCCGCGGACGCGGCAGACCGTTCCTCTGACGGGGACAGCGATATTGACAGTGCTCCGGCGGATCCTGAAACCGCGGAGCAAAAAACCGCCTCTCTTCCGGTCTGGATCCCTCTGACCGCCGTCTTTGTCATCGCCCTCGGCCTGCTGCTCTTCCGGATCTGCTCGGGAATCCGGCGCAGAAAAAAGAAACGACGCAGGCGCAGAAGAAAATCAGGAAGGACCTGACCTGTTATGAATTACATCGTATTTGACCTGGAATGGAACCAGTCCCCAAACGGAAAGGAACGGGAAAATCCGCGCCTTCCTTTTGAGATCATTGAAATCGGCGCCGTAAAACTGAACAGCCGTCTGGAAGAAACGGAACAGTTTCACCGGATCATACGCCCCTCCGTCTATCGCACACTGAATCACCACATCAGAGAGGTCGTACAGATTACTGAGAAGGATCTGCGCAAGGGAACCGGATTCCCGGAGGCAGTGACAGATTTTCTCTCCTTCTGCGGCGGAGACGCGATGTTCTGCACCTGGGGTCCCGCTGACCTGACGGAATTGCAACGAAATATGAAATTTTATGGCCTGCTCTCCATGCTGCGGGGTCCTCTGCATTATTATGATGTGCAGAAATTATTCGCGATCCAGTATGAGACAATGAAAAGCCGGAAATCCCTGGAATATGCCGCGGATTTTCTGAACCTCGACGGCTCGCTGGATTTTCACCGGGCATTGTCCGACGCTGTCTACACCGCCCGGGTTTTTCAGAAGATCCATCCCGTGGTCCGGGACGCCTACGATTCCATCGACGTCTACCAGAATCCGAAGACAAAACGTGAGGAGATACACGCCGTCTACAACGGTTATTCCAAATTTATCTCCCGGGAATTTGATTCCAAGGAGGATGCAGTGGCGGACCGAGAAGTCTCCTCCACCTACTGCTGTATCTGCGGACGGAAAGCCAGGAAAAAACTCCGCTGGTTTTCCGCCGGTTCCAAAAATTATTACTGTATCGCCCTCTGTCCGGATCACGGTTATCTGAAGGGAAAGATCCGGATGAAACACACAGACGAGGGAAAATTTTATGTCGTTAAGACCATAAAAGTCAGCAGTTCCCAGGAGGCGGAAGAGATCCGTCAGAAAAAAGAATCCATCCGAAAAAAAAGAAATCAGAGACACCGTTGACTGTCTCTGATTTCTTTTTTCTGAACCGATATTATGACCGCTCATCTAACGGAGCAGTCGTAACAGTTCATCCTGCTGAAGTGTTACAAGTAATTTCCTGATATCAATCGTTTCCTCTTGCTTTGTCCAGCATCTTTCCCCAGAATCCTTTTTTCTTTTTATTAGCCGGAGTCTCCAGGGAACCGCGGATACCGCGCACACCTGTGATATAAATACCGCTTACGGTTGCTTTCACTTCTTTTTTCACCGGGATCTGATCGAAAACCGCTGCGTCGCAGACCAGCGTCATAATACGCGGACCGACTTTTGCCTTTACGATCGGCATCTTTGTCCGGCGCATCAGTTTCGGAGTCTGATCAACTACCACCTGCGGAAGTCCCGCGTCTTTCAGCCGCATTTTTTTCTTATCTATGATCAACATGGATACGGTCTGTTTGATCGCCTCCATCTGCTCCTGCTGCTCGGCCTGCTTCTTCTCCGCCTTCTTTCCAAAGAAATACAATGCGACGAGAATACCGGCAAGGACAACGATTATGATCAGCATGATTGCCCAGAACGGCATGACTGCACCTCCTCCTGTATAATGTTACCTTTTGTCATTTTATCATTGTTTAATTTAAAAGGCAAATGTTTATTTTTCTTTTACAGAAAAAACGCTGAAAAACGGCGGAAAAGGTGTTATAATGATTAGTACAGCCCTGACGAAGGAAAGGACTGCCTTGCATTTAACGGTAAAGGGACAAAGCAATCAATGGAAAGAATAGACGAAAAAGACACCCAAGCAAAACAGAATACTCCGGCAGAAAGACATACAGAGCAGGAAGCCCCCGTTTCCGTCCGTGAATCCAGAGACCGCATGCGGGAACAGCGAAGAAAACAGAGAAGACGCCGGGTGATAAGAAACCGTATCATTCTTGCCGTCATGGCTCTTGTGCTGATTCTTGCGATCGTTGTCCTGGCGGTAACGCTCATCGGAAACAGAGAGAAGACAAACAACACACCCCGGGAAACCCTGGCCCAAGCGGATGTACTTTCCGTCCCCCATCTGTATTTTGACACGCTTGTCGTCAATGCCGAGGC
Source organism: Candidatus Fusicatenibacter merdavium (assembly GCA_019115005.1). Classification (GTDB taxonomy): domain Bacteria; phylum Bacillota; class Clostridia; order Lachnospirales; family Lachnospiraceae; genus Fusicatenibacter; species Fusicatenibacter merdavium. Next base: position 29,620 of record DXEK01000130.1, read on the forward strand.
CGCCGGAAACGATGCAATGACAGTGGACGAATTCAATCAGATTCTGCAGATTCTGTATGACAATGATTATCTTCTGGTAAGCATCCGGGACCTGGTGGATGTGACCGAAAGCAGTGACGGCAGCGTCACAATGACACCGGCGGATCTGGCGCTCCCGGAAGGAAAAAAGCCTCTGATCCTGTCGCAGAACGACGTCAGCTATCCCCTGACACTCCCGGCAGGAGGCTATGCGTCCAGGCTGGCAGTGGATGCATCCGGAAACCTGGTATCGGAATACCAGCAGACAGACGGAACCGTCGTGACCGGCGCGTACGATGTGATTTCCTGCGTAGAGGCATTCCTGACCGAACATCCCGACTTCTCCTGGCAGGGCGCCCGGGGGATCATCGGAATTTCCGGCAGCAGCGGGATCCTCGGTTACCGCACAGATGAACTTTTCGGGAAGTCCGCAGAGGAGGGCAACATCTACGCCGACTACGGCACCTTCGACACTGCCTCCGAGACGGCATCCGCCCAGGCAGTTCTGGAGGTTCTGAAAAAAAAAGGCTGGGAGATCGCCTGTCAGGGATATTCCGGCATCAGCTACGCCAGCGAATACGATCTGGTAACAGCCGATATGGAACAGTGGAAACAGAAAACCGAGCCGGTGGTCGGAAGCACAGATCTCCTGCTGTATCCGCAGGGGACCGATATCGCAAGCTGGAAAGATTACAGCAGCAATGATCAGAAATTCACCTATCTGAAAGAACAGGGGTTTGATTACTTTTTCAACATCGACTCCCTGAACCCGTATTGGGTACAGATCCGGACCGATTATTTCCGCCAGGGACGGATGGATGCGCGGACCTGGCTGACAGATACGGGCCTCCTGACAGATTCCGATGGAACCTCCGAAGATGTGTCGGATTCCGATCCATCCGGCGATGCAGATTCCGCCGGGGCGGAAGGAGAAACTGCGGAACAGACACAGGATTACAATGAACTGCCTGTGACCGATTTCCTGGAAGAGTAAAAAACCGCAGCAAAATGCGGGGTTTTCAACCCTCGCGGCAGGTCTACACTGCGTTTCGGTCGATGCTAACTGTGCGCCGCCGGCACACAGCACCGCCAAATGGACATGCGGGCATGTCCGCTTGGTTCGTCGCTCGCGGAAATAAAATTCGAATGCATCTTTAAAATCATGAGTTGCCTGACAAATAACCATGAGGTACGGATTACGACAAAAGGTCATAAGTTTTCATGCAAACATGAAATTTATGACCTTTTGTCGTTTGTCTCAAATCGTAAAATCCGTCACGGGAATCAAAGGTATAAATTCCCCCAATTTACAGATAATACATTTACCGATAACGTGAAAGATAAATGTCAAAATGCTAAATGGAGGAAATTTGTTTATGAAAGCAACGGGAATTGTAAGAAGAATAGATGATCTCGGGCGGGTGGTCGTGCCGAAAGAAATACGGAGAACTATGCGAATCCGGGAAGGGCAGGCGATGGAGATTTTTACCGGACGGGAAGGAGAGATCGTGCTGAAAAAATATTCGCCGCTGGAGGAGATGACCGACTGCGCTGCAGAGTACGTCAAAGCGCTCTCATCGGTCTGCGGCCATCTGGTCTGCATCTCGGACCACGAACAGATCGTGGCTGCAAGCGGACCGGAACAGAAAAGCTATCTCGGCAAAGCGATCAGTCCCGAACTGGACCAGGCTCTGACTGACCGGCGCCAGATCGACGCGCCGCCGGACAGCCGGGAGAGTATTCCGGTGCTCCAGGATCAGGAGTGCCCGTCCGTCCATGAGATCGTGACCCCGATTCTCTGTTCCGGGGATATCCTCGGGGCGGTGATCCTGCTGGCGAAAAATGCGGAGACGAAAATGGCGGAAACGGAGAAGAGTCTCGCCAGGGTGGCTGCCCTCTTTCTCGGCACGAGAATGGAGTAGGGATAGGGAAGCCGGACGAAAGGCAGGGAAAGCGGCGGGAGGACGCGGGCGGATGGTGTGCGTGTGCGGCAACTGCTGCGGAAATGCGGAAAATCTAAACGTTCCGAAGCCCCTGCGGACGGGTACCGGAGCGATTCGACAGGAATTTTTGATAAATTCCTGTCTCAG
>DXEK01000131.1 GCA_019115005.1 Candidatus Fusicatenibacter merdavium
CCATCCGCCAGGCAGATCAGAAACGTCAGAAAAATAATATTTCCGATCATAAGGACCGGCATCAGGAACTCTTCGTATTTCCCGCTGTACAGACGAAGGAAACCTCCGTACAGCAGCAGAGAACAGCTGCACACAAACATCGTCAGCAGCAAAAACAACCCGTACGTTTTCCAGGAGAAGATACTGTGCGTAATTCCCCGGGCCTTCCGCTCCTCTTTCTTACTTTCCGTCTTCATGGAGCACCGCCTTATATCCCAGTCCGTGCACCGTCACGATCTCAAAGGCAGCGCAGGACTTAAACTTATTTCTCAGCCGTGTGATATAAACGTCCACCGTCCGAGAATCCGACTCCGTCTCATATCCCCAGAACTCATCCATCAGCTGAGCTCTCGTAAACGTTTTTTTCGGATAGGACAGCAGCTTGTGCAGAATGTCAAATTCCCGCACGGTCATCGGCACTTCCTCTCCGTCCAGATAAGCAGTCCGCTCCTCCGAATCCATCACAAAATTACCTACGCAGAGCCGTTTGGAACTGGCGATCCCCGCACGTCGCAGAAGCGCCTCCACCCGGAGCAGGAGTTCATCCAGCTCGATCGGCTTTACCATATAGTCGTCGATCCCGATCCGGAATCCTTTGCGCTTGGAGGTCATGTCATCCAATGCCGTCATAAACAGGATCGGGATCTCTTTGTCCTGCCGCCGGATCGCATCGGCAAACTCAAATCCATCCATGCCGGGCATCATCACGTCCGTGATGATCAGTTCAAAAGGCTCCCGTTCCATCGCATCAAAAGCTTCCTTTGCATTTTCACACCTGCACGGCTGATACCCATTATCGGACAACAGCCGGCAGACCAGACGATTCAGGCTGGCGTCGTCTTCTACCACCAAAATCTTTACCATCTCAAATCCTCCTGAAGGTCAATCTTTTACAGATCCCAAAGTCACGCTCTTTCATACAGGCATGATCTTCTGACTCTGGCATCATATCATGGAAATATTAATAAATTGTTAAACTTTGCATTTCTGTGATAAATGGGGTAAAATAATCTCTATAATCCCGTCAATGGAAATGTCAGAACATTGTAGCCAGGAGTTGTGTGCCGTGAAAGAAAGAACCTATATCGCCATCGATCTGAAATCTTTTTATGCGTCTGTGGAATGCATGGAACGCGGTCTGGACCCTATGACCACAAATCTTGTGGTCGCAGATCTCAGCCGCACACAGAAGACCATCTGTCTCGCCGTGTCGCCGTCTCTGAAATCCTATGGGATTTCCGGGCGGTCGCGGTTGTTTGAGGTTATACGGAAAGTGGATCAGGTGAATGAACAGAGGAAATCCCGGCTGCCCTCTCACCGTTTTTCCGGAAAATCCTGGAAAGATCCGGAACTGAAAGCGCATCCGGAGCTGGCGGTGGATTACCTTGTCGCGTCTCCCCAGATGGCACATTATATGAAATGCAGCGCCAGAATTTATGAGGTTTATCTGAAATATATCGCCGCGGAAGATATCCACGTCTACAGTATCGATGAGGTCTTTATGGATGTGACCAACTATCTGAAAACCTACCAGCTCTCGGCGGAGGAACTTGCAAGAAAGATGATCCTGGATGTGCTGAATACCACTGGCATCACAGCGACAGCGGGCATCGGGACCAATCTTTTCCTGTGCAAGGCGGCGATGGATATCGAGGCCAAACATATCCCGCCGGATGAAAACGGTGTGCGGATCGCAAAGCTGGATGAAATGTCGTACCGCCGTTCCCTCTGGAGCCACCGGCCGCTGACAGATTTCTGGAGAGTGGGGAAAGGATATGCGAAGAAACTGGAAGCCCATGGACTTTACACAATGGGCGATATCGCCCGCTGTTCCATCGGGAAAGCCGACGAATACTACAACGAAGAACTCCTGTACCGGCTTTTCGGAGTAAATGCAGAACTTCTGATCGACCATGCCTGGGGCTGGGAGCCTTGCACGATCGCAGACATCAAAGCCTATCGGCCGGAATCAAATAGTCTCGGCGCCGGCCAGGTTCTCCACTGCCCTTATCCCTTTGAAAAAGCGCGGCTGGTCACACAGGAAATGGCCGACGATCTCGCCCTGAGCCTGGTGGAAAAGCGCCTGGTCACCAGACAGCTGACGCTGACCGTCGGCTACGACATCCGGAATCTCCAGGATCCGGACATACGGAAAAGTTATCACGGCGAAATCGTCCGCGACCGATATGGGAGAACCATGCCAAAGCATGCCCACGGAACTGCCAACCTGCCGCAGCCCACTTCCTCTTCCAGCCGGATCACGGCGGCCGTCATGGATCTGTTCGGAAGGATCGTCAACCCAAAGCTTCTGACGCGAAAAATCACCCTTACGGCCAATGATGTGACCGCAGAAGAACTGTCCCGGCAGACTGAGACTTATGAACAGCTGGATCTGTTTACCGATTATGGAATGCTGGAGCAGCAGAGGGAAGAAGAAAAGAAAAAAATGGAAAAAGAACGGAAATTACAGGAAGCAATGCTCGAGATCAAGAAAAAATATGGAAAGAACTCCATTCTGAAAGGAATGAATTTACAGGAAGGCGCGACCGCCAGAGAACGAAATCAGCAGATCGGAGGCCACAAAGCATGAAAGATTCCTACGAAGACATCATCCGCCTGCCTCACCATGTCTCGGCCACACATCCGCAGATGCCCGCGGCCGACAGGGCAGCGCAATTTTCCCCTTTCGCCGCTCTGACCGGGTACGGGGATATCATTGCCGAGACTTCCCGGAATACGGACATCCGGATAGAACCGGACGAAGATCTGCGGGAGGAACTGGATCTGAAACTCCGGATCCTTGCAAGTCATGTCCAGAATCCTCCGGAAGTTACCCTCACCTATTTTCAGCCGGATCTCCGGAAAGAGGGCGGAACCTACCGGACCATCGTCTGCAGGATTACAAAGATAGATCCTGCCGCACAGATGATCCGCACCGAAGACGGACTGGAAATACCGGTCAGCGACCTCCGGGCGGTGGATGGAGCATCCGGCGGCAGCCTGCCGGACTTTTAAAGGATCGTCTCCATCCCGACTTTCTGCGGTTTCAGCCCGCATTTCTCATAAAATTTCATCGCCGGTTCATTCAGCGACCACACGTTCAGCGTCACGTTATAGCAGCCGCTCTCTCTTGCGAACGCAAGCACCGCTTCATAGAGAGATTTTCCGATATGACGTCCGCGGATCGCTTCATCCACACAGAGATCGTCTATGTACAGTGTCTTGATATCTGTCAGAATATTGTCGTTCAAATGCTGCTGGAAAATACAGAAAGCATAGCCCAGTACTTTCTGTTGGTCGTCAACAGCCACAAAGATCGGGCGGGAATCGTCATGGATCAGTTCTCTCAGCTGATCGTCGGTATATTTTTTGTGTCCTGCCTGAAAGAGATCCGGCCTTCCCTTATGGTGTACCATATTCACCTGCACCAACAGCCGGTCAATGTCTTCCATATCTCTCTCTTCTGCTCTTCTGATTTCCATACGTTTCTCCTTTCCGGTAACTGTCATATTTTTCGTTTTTTTCAGTTACACATAAAATCATTGTTCTGTCGGATGACCGGTTACAGATCAGATTCTCAGCGCAGCCCGGTATATCTGCGGATCCTCTTTCCCAGCGCCAGCGCCAGAAGGATTTTCAGTATATCCGGAACGATGAACGGCAATACGCACCATCCAAGTACAGTGACAAGTCCCACTGCCCCGGCGGACGCCATATACACCACCATAAACCAGGCGGTCCCGAACGCGTAGCAGACGAGCAGCCCGAGAAGCATCGCCAGAAACTGCGGGATTGTTTTTCTTCCGACGATTTTTTCCAATCCCCACATGACCAGCGCCGACCCGAGAAAGCCGATTATATAGCCGCCGCTGGTTCCCGCCAGCGCTCCGATCCCGCCGGTAAATCCGGCGAATACCGGAAGTCCCACCGCGCCCATCAGAATATAGACAAGAACCGCCATGGCGCCGCGCCTTCCTCCGAGGACTGCAAACGCGATGAAGACTGCGAATGTCTGCATGGTAAACGGCACCGCCGCCGGGATCGAGATCCAGGAACAGATGGCCATCATGCCGGCAAAGACCGCGATGTACACAAGATCCGTAACCGTAAGTTTCTTCTTTTTTTCTGCTGTTGATGTGCTCATATTTTTCTCTCCCATTCCAGAACGTGCCTGAACATGCAGCTCTGCAGCCTGCGCGCCGCTTTCCAGAGGATCTGCAGCACACATCCTGCCTGGCCGCTCTTCAGACACACTCTTATACTGTCTGGATCATTTCCAGAGTATCTGTCACGAGATTAGCACACTCTTCCGTGATTGTCAACCTTTAAAAATAAATTGTTGACATTTCATGCTGCAGTCCAGACAGCTGAACTGCAACTATTCTATACTACTGCATACATGATCATCATCATAAGGATCCCCAGCAAAATGCCGATGGAATTGATCTGAGCCGCCTTTGCCCCGTCGCCCCCGGCATTTTCCGTCAGCAGCGGCGCAATACTGGCCACAGGCGCCATCATCAGAACACAGATCGCCTGGCGGATATCCTGGGAAAACGGCACGAAGAATACTACCGCCGCAGCCAGAACGATCAGCACCGCATAGCGCAGACTGAAAAATTTCAGCAGCATTTTCCGGTTCTTCTTGTCCAGATTCCACTCAAACAGAATACCGATACTCAGCATCGCAAGAAACGCATTGGCGTTTCCCGCCACATTCGCCAGCTTCAACACCGGCTCCGGAAGCCGGAAATGGACGGCTGCCAGAACGATCATGATCAGATATGCGTCGGTAACAGGGGAACAGAAAATTTTCTTCAGCAGAAGGCTGGCAGAAAATCCGCCCCCGTTTCCTTTTCGGTTCTCCGCCAGAGAATAATCCACCCCATACAGAAAGATGGCGACTGCGATGTCAAACAGACAGAGGGCGGCGAATCCATTGGTGGAGATCAGACCCGTCAGAAACGGGATCGCGAAATTCCCCACATTAAAGCTGTTAAAACTGAACAGATACTGGAGTTTCTCATCCGCATCCCCTTTCCGCGAAGCGGCCATTCCGACTGCCAGCAGCACCGCGCAGGTCACGAATCCGATCAGGAAGCACCAGAGAAAGGACGGCTGAAGTTCCAGATCCTTCAGTCCATTCACGGCTGTCGCCGGCATCGTAATGTAGAGGATCACGGATTTCAGAAACTTTGTGTCCTCCACCTTGAAAATACCCGCTCGCTTAAACCCATATCCTAGAAACAGAAGCGCCAGGTATACGACTGTCTGCGTAAATACGTTGCTCATTTTTTACTTCTTCGCCTCCTGTTCTTCCATCCATGCACTGACCACACGCAGGTATTTCCCGTTTTCCTCCAGAAACGGCATATGACGGCTGTTTTCAAACAGCTCCCATCTTGCGTCGGGAATAGCGTCATACATGGCTTTTGCGACAAGCGGCGTACAGAGATCATTGACGCCGCTGATGATCAGCGACGGAATCTGGATCTCTCCCAGCTGATCCCGGTACTCAAAATCTTTCAGATTTCCAAGCGGCGTAAACTCATTGGGACCCCAGGCTGTCATATAGGCTTCCCGCCCTTCTCCTTTCTCTCTCCGGACACACTCCGGACTGTCCGGCGTCACATCCGGCGCGCAATGGCGGCGCATAAACTCCCGGTTGGCTTCCTCATATTCCGACGTGCCGTAATTGCCGGTCTCCTCCGCTGTGCGGATGGCCTCCTGCATCCGCTCCGGCATCAGACGGATCATCCGATGCTGCTCTCTCGCCCACAGCGCCGAGGACGGAAGCGTGCTGGAGAGGATCAGGCTCTCCACTCCCTTCGGATGCTCATCGCAAACATAAGCCAGCGCCAGCATTCCTCCGAAAGACTGCCCCAGCAGATGGATCCTGTCCAGACCTAGATACTGCCGCAGAGCTTCCAGCTCTCCCTTCCAGGTCTCCATGTTCCAAAGTTCCGGATGAAATCCCGTCGCAGAACGGCCGCATCCCAGCTGATCGTACATGATCAGCGCGCGTCCCTCTTCCGCCAGTGCATCCAGCAGTTCAAAATAATTATGTGTCGAACCGGGGCCGCCATGCAGCAGAACCAGAGGGTTCTTCCCATCCCTGCTCTCACCCACGATCCGGTAATACGTCTGATACCCGAGATATGGCATATATCCTTCCGTAATTTTCATAGACTTTGCTCCTGTTCTTTTTCGGCAACAATTCTGTCAGCGGAACTGTTGCGTATTTTATTTTCATTCCATCTTCCGCTGAATCTCACAGACCGTCAGAAGCTCTCCGCGTACCTGGAAGCGAACGGTCAGCCCGGCAAAGCTCATACCGTAGATCCTCTCCGGATCCTTCTGATACGCCGGACGGGGATCATTCGCCAGAATCCCCTTCAGTGCTTCCCGCTTCCCCTCCGGGACCATCTCCAGCCATTGCAGAGGAATGTCCACACGGAGTCCGTAGTCTTTGAACCTGCCGGCAAAGCCTCCGCGGGCTTCCGGATGACTGTCCACATGGGGAAGATACGGCTTGATATCCAGGATCGGCGTCCCGCTCATCAGATCCGCGCCCCGGACACGGAGTACCGGACCGTATTCCGGATGTTCCTCCACCCGCTCCAGGCGCACGCTGGAAAGCCCGATGGGGTTCGGCCGGAACGGAGAACGGGTTGCGAACACCCCCATCCGCGTGTTTCCGCCCAGTCTCGGAGGGCGCACCGTCGGAGACCATTCCCCGCGTTCCGACTCTGAGAACTCCCAGATCAGCCAGATATGAGAATATTCTTCCAATCCCCGAAAGGCTTCCGGCCGCCGGTATTCCGGTTCAAAGACAACGAGCGCCTCCAGTTTTTCGACGAGTCCGCTCTGACGGGGGATCCCGAATTTTTCCGGAAAATCACTCAGAATATATGCAATCCTGTGGAACTGCGGCGCCTGCCCTTTTCGGTCCCCGTCCGCGCAGTTTTCAAACTTTTGTTTTTCAGTCTCTCCCGGCATCGCTCACACCTCGCAGATGATAATTTGTAACTGTTCAGCCAACGAAACGGTTACGATAAGTCCGCACTGCAGACATACAAAATCCGGCCGCCGAAACCTCCACATCTGGAATTTCCGGCCGCCGGAACCCTTCTGTCTTGCTGCTGTTTTCTCTGTCCATTATAAACCCGCCACCCCCGGTGCCGTCAAGCATTGTTTCCCGAAACAATGACTGATCTGTTACCTTATCTGGCGATCAGGCGCAGGACTTCCTCCCGGTAGCGGAAAAAGAACATCAGCAGAGACGCTGCGGCGCTGACCGCTGCTCCCGCCAGAAACAGGACATGATTGACTAATCCGTCCGCACTGCACACCCGGAAGCTGAATCCTTTCTTCAAAGGATACAGCAGCCGGACATTCCTTCGATTCAAAAGATCAATCGCCATATGCGACAGCATGGCGATGGAAAAATACGGCGTCATCGCCGGATAGATCAATCCTGTGATCCCTCCCAGCAAAAACCAGCCGGCAAAAGAGTGCATAAAAGAACGATGCGGCTGATTCTTCCCGAAGGTGCACACTGCCAGAAACGCCGCAAATCCGACGATCAGCCGGAACAGATTACTCTCACGTTCAAAATTTCTTACGATCCCGAGATGCCACCACGCCTCCGCAGCTCCCACGGCCACAGCGACAAGCACCGCAACCACCGTGATTCGGTTCAACGTCTCTCTGGAATCTGAGGTGGTCACATCGACATCACAGATCACCGATCCAACAGCAGCAGCGCCGACACACAGGACCCACTCCCGGAAATTCGCCGGCTGCCCCAGACAGAGAGCCGCAGCCGTCCCCACTGCCCAGTGGGTCTTCCCCGTCACCGCGCACCTCCCATTCCGGCTTCACATCCGCCTGTCTCACATCCCGGTACCTTCGTCATTTTCCAATCCTTCATCTTTCCCTCTTCCTGACGCATTTCCTGCGTCGATAATAGCAAATACAAAACATTTGTTCTGCCTGTACAGTATACCTTTTTTTCCTCAATCCCGCAAGTCCCTTGTCTGCAATATCCCGGCTTACCGTAAACCGTTCAGCCAGCTGAACGGTTACGGCTTGTGTAGCAATTCAGCCACCTTGACCAAAGATTTTTTTCCTGTATACTGGTATAAGAAAAGAGCGCCTGCGAATGATAATGTTATTATTCGCAGACGCTTTTTCTTTTCCATCAGAAAAAACACTTGTTATACCACCGAGAAAGGAGACAATTTCACATGAGACTGAGACACACAAAAACCTGGTATCTGAAAAAATGGAGCGCTGATATTGTTATGGACGTCCTTGGCGGGATCCTTATCGCCATCGGCACATACAATTTCGCGGCAATGGCCCGCTTCCCGATGTCCGGTCTCACCGGCATCTCCCTGATTTTTTACCACTTATTCGGGCTGCCCATTGGTCGGACCGTCCTGCTTCTCAACATACCGATCGCACTGCTGTGTTTCCGCATTCTGGGACGCCGTTTTTTTCTCCGCTCTGTCCGGACGATCCTCATCACATCGCTGATCCTGGATTATGTCGCTCCTCTGTTCCCGGTCTACACCGGTGACCGGATGCTGGCGGCCATCTGCACCGGCGTCTTTTCCGGGCTCGGATATGCACTGATCTATATGCGGGACTCTTCCACCGGCGGAGAGGATTTTATCATGCTCTCCATCAAAGCACTGCATCCCCACCTGTCCCTCGGAAAAATCTCCTTTGTCCTGGACGCAGCGATCGTTCTGCTGGGGACTCTGATCATTTCCGGCGACATAGACAGCGTGATCTACGGAATGATTGTCACCTTCCTGATGGCCATTGTCATGGACAAGGTAATGTATGGGATCAATGCGGGAAAACTGGCCCTGATCATCACCTGCCATGCCCGGGAAACGGCGGAAAGGATTGACGAAACCATCGGCCGCGGATGTACGTTCCTGAAAGCCGAAGGCAGTTACTCCCGGGAAGAAAAAGACGTAGTCATGTGCGCCTGCAGCAATAAGCAGATGTATCGGATCCGGAACGCAGTTCGGGAAATCGATCCGGACGCTTTTATCATTATCATGGAATCCAACGAAGTTCTCGGCGAAGGTTTCCAGCCGGCGCCCGGACAGCCTTCTGCCCCGGCAGGCGCACATTCCCCGGCTGCCCGGCAGATTTCTTCTTCCGTTCCGCCAGAACCCGGAGACGCTTCCCGTAAGGCATCCGGCTGTTTGTGACCAATCAGATCTGCACGTATACTTTTCACAGAATCGTTCCGCCTGCCAGACGATTGCCTTTGCCGGGATCTTGCTATTTCATTCTGTTTTCTTCTCTTCCGTTTTGTGATACAATCAGAAATGATCCCGGGACAAAAGGTATTGATACAGAGAAAAGCCAAAAACCCGCAGCAAGTACTGGGCAGCAGAGTTGCAGTGTATTTGACCCTCGCAGGAATAAAGATCCAGTCAGGTGGCCGGATATTTATTGTTCGCCGGACCGGACCAATCCCGCTGCGCATTACATACCACACTGTCCCGACATCACAGAAAATAAGAAAAAAGGAATGGAAACCCCGGCGTTTCCCAGGTATTTGTTATGAAATTATTAAAAAATAAAACCATTTACACCGGTGATGGAAAAATAACTTCCGGATATATCCGATATGACTCAGTCATTGCAGAAACCGGCTCTATGAACACATTTATTCCCCAGGAGGACGATGAGGAAATCTTTACAGAAGCCGGCACAGTCATCCCGGGATTTATCGACGTCCACAGCCACGGCGGCTACGGGTATGACAGTATGGACGCCTCCCCGGAAGAGATCGACGCCATGGTACAGCGAATGACCGCCGAAGAAGGGATCACCTCCTACTTCTGCACAACGATGACCCAATCCTATTCTCAGATCGAATCGGCGATGAAAAACATCCGGACCGCAGCGGAGCGCAATCCGGTCATTCAGGGAATTCATGTGGAAGGGCCCTTTGTCTCCGTCAAATATAAAGGCGCCCAAAACGAAGCCTACATAAAAAAACCTGACGCAGAAGTTCTCTCCCGCTGGAATGACTTAAGCGGCGGCCGGATCCGCGTTGTTACCTACGCCCCGGAAGAAGCTTCCCCCGAATTTGAAACCTGGTGCCTGGCCAACAAAATCCTGCCCAGCGCCGGACATTCCTGCGCTGTCTATGATCTCCTGCGCCGCAGCAAAGCCCGCCATGTCACTCATCTTTACAATGCCCAGCGTGGCCTGAATCACAGAGAACCCGGCGTTACCGGCTACGGTCTGCTGACCGACGGCGTAATGGTAGAGCTGATCTGCGACGGAATCCATATCCGCCCTGAGATGATCCGACTGGCCCACAAAGTAAAAGGGAGCCGCGGCATCGAGTTGATCACAGATTCCATGCGGGCGAAGGGAATGCCGGACGGAAAAAGCGAACTCGGCGGCCAGACGGTCTATGTAAAAGACGGAACTGCCCGTCTTGAGGACGGCACCATCGCCGGAAGCGTGCTGAGTTATATCCAGGCATTCCGCAATATCATGCGCTTCACCGGCGTAGGCATCGAAGACGCGGTACTGATGACCTCCGTCAATCAGGCGCAGGAATTCGGGCTGACTCAGAAAGGCTCGATCTCTGTGGGCAGAGACGCGGATTTCGTTCTTCTCGACGATGCATGCGCACTGAAGGGCACCGTTTCCATGGGAAGACTGTTCCTTCCGTCGAACACCTGACAGGAACCGAACGATTGACAGGAATCGGCGGCAAAAGTTCATAAAATTCATGTGCGCATGAAACTTATAACCTTTTCCCCTGCATCATTTTTATAAAAGGAAAACGGTTCCGCTGAACAGCAGGAAGACTCCCGCCACACTCACAACCCCCGGTACCACATAGGCAGAAATACGCTGCAGAATCTGTTCCAGACGGCGAATCAGAGCCGTCCCCTGCAGCTTTTGATAGCCAAAATACAGAAGGATCAAAGGCAGCATATACATAAAATCATAGAGAAGCATAAACCCTGCGGACGGAAGGAAGGACAGACGGTATCCTGCCAACACCGCCAGGTATAATGGTCTCATAAATTAAGACACTTTTTCGGACAATTTTTAATGAATCTGATATACTAAAATCAATACGAAAGAGAGGATTCATTACTATGTCCAGACAAAGAAGAAGTTTTAGCGCCAAATTTAA
>DXEK01000132.1 GCA_019115005.1 Candidatus Fusicatenibacter merdavium
ACTGAAACGGGAGGACCGGTCCATAGAGGTGACGATCCTGACCAACAGCAAGGATATTTCTTATGCAGGCTGCGGACTTCCCTATTATGTCGGCGAAGTGATCAAGGACAAGAGTGCGCTGATCGTCAATACGCCGGAGAGCTTTTCCCGTCTGACCGGCGCAGAGGTCCTGACAGAGATGGAGGCGACAGCGGTAGACCGTGAAGCGAAAACGGTAAAGGCGCGCAGCCTGCAGGACGGACAGGAAAAAGAGTTTTCCTATGACAAACTGGTGATCGCCACAGGAGCATCGCCGATTCATCCGAATCTCCCGGGAATGGATCTGAAAAATATTTTCTACATGCGCACGCCGGAGGACGCATTCGCACTCAGAGATGCCATAAAGGAGATTCCGGCGAAGCGGGCAGTCGTTGTCGGCGGTGGATTTATCGGTCTGGAAGTGGCCGAAAATCTGGCGGCCGAAGGGATCCGTGTTTCTGTCATCGATATGGCGCAGCACACGCTGCCGGGATTCGATCCGGAGATTGCCGAGTATGTGGAAAATCGTCTGGCGGATGAGGGAATTATGGTATTCCCGGAAACGAAACTGGAAGGCGTCGAGGGAGCCGGAAAGGTGGAGAAGGTACTGACCAGCCGCCGCGCGATGAAGGCGGATCTGGCAGTGATGTCTATCGGTATACGGCCCAACACAGCATTTCTGGAGGGCAGCGGTATCGAGCTGAATCCGAACCGTACCGTTGCGGTCAACCAGCAGATGCAGACCAACGATCCAGACATTTACGCGGTCGGAGACTGTGCTGGTGTGACCAATCGGATCACAGGAAAGACCGTCTGGTCGCCGATGGGATCTTCCGCTAATATCGAAGGACGCAGAACAGCGAAAAACATGGCGGGAGAAAACCGTCCGTATCCGGGCGTGCTCGGCACCGGCGTCTGCAAGCTTCCGGGTATGAATGTGGGACGCACCGGCCTTTCCGAGACACAGGCCAGGGAAGCCGGCTTCCATCCGATCAGCGCTGTCTGCGTGGTGGATGACAAGGCACACTACTATCCGGGCGCGGACAGCTTTGTGATCAAAATGACTGCAGACGCTGAGACCGGAAAATTCCTGGGCATCCAGGTGGTCGGCCCGGGCGCCGTGGATAAGATCGTGGATATCGCAGTTACCGCTCTGACGCTGAAGGCGGATCTTTCCCAGCTGGAGGATATGGATCTGGCGTACGCGCCGCCGTTCTCCACAGCAATCCATCCGTTCTCACAGGCGCTGAATATCCTGGAGAACAAAATGTCCGGGGAAATGGACAGCTTCGGTCCGCAGGAGTATCTGGAAGGAGCAGCGGACGGATACCGTGTGATCGATTGCGGAATGTCGCCGGCGATCGAGGGGGCACAGTATTTGGATGTCGCCGAGATTCACGGTGAGGTTCCGGGGATCGCAAAGGACGAGAAGGTGCTGCTTGTCTGCACCAAAGGAAAACGCGCATATCTGACCCAGAACCGCCTGAAATATTACGGCTATACCAATACGAAAGTGCTGGAGGGCGGTTTGAGTGTCAATGAAGTGGAGGTTTCTGAGTAAATATAGCAGAGACAGCCGAAGTCTGCCGCCTTTCTGTCCGGGAAGGCGGCAGACACAGAAAAAGCCGGGTCTGTCCGTTGGACGCTGCCCGCAGGATAAAATTCAAAGAGAGAAAAAGGAGAAAAAGTTATGGCAACATTAACAGTCAGTGCGGCGGATGAGAAAAGAGTAAAAGCGATGGGCTTCCTGAGCAACAAGGGAACCGATAATTTTTCTGCGCGGATCATTACGATCAACGGCAAGGTGACGGCGGATCAGATGCGTGCGATCACGGATGCGGCGGAAAAATACGGCAACGGAACCATTCTGTTTACGACTCGTCTGACCGTTGAGGTACAGGGGATCCCGTATGAGAAGATCGATGAGTTTAAGGCTGCTATCGAGGCGGCAGGTATGAGCTGCGGCGGAACCGGTTCCAAGGTACGTCCGGTCGTTTCCTGTAAGGGAACCACCTGTCAGTACGGACTGATCGATACGTTTGCGCTGTCGGAGGAGATCCATCACCGTTTCTACGAAGGTTATCGTCAGGTAAAACTTCCCCACAAGTTTAAAATTGCAGTGGGAGGATGTCCCAACAACTGTGTGAAGCCGGATTTGAACGACCTGGGGATTATCGGGCAGAGGATTCCGAACTTTGATGAAGATTGCTGCAACGGCTGCAAAAAGTGTTCCGTTGAGGCTGCCTGTCCGATGAAAGCGGCGAAGGTTGTGGACGGTGTTCTGGAAATTGACAAAGACATCTGCAACAACTGCGGACGTTGTATCGGAAACTGCCGGTTTGATGCGATCGAAGATGGTCAGACAGGATACAAGATTTACATCGGCGGACGCTGGGGCAAACAGGTTGCAAAAGGACATACGATCTCAAAGATCTTTACAGATAAAGAAGAGGCGCTCTCAGTGATTGAGAAAGCGCTGCTTCTGTACCGGGAGCAGGGAAAGACGGGAGAACGCTTTGCGGCGACTATTGAACGCCTGGGATTCGAGAACGTGGAAAAACAGCTTCTCTCCGATGAGATCCTTGAGAGAAAACAGGAGATCCTGGATGCAAAGCTTCACGAGACAGGAGGAGCGACCTGCTAAATGGGAGAGACACCGTATTTTCCGTTGTTTTTCCGACTGAAAGGCAGAAAGATCCTGGTGGCGGGCGGTGGTACCATCGCCTGCCGCAGGGTTCGGGTACTGCTGGAATTTCAGCCTGAGATCACCGTTGCCGCGCCGGAGTTCCACAGGGAAATGGAAGAACTGGCGGCACAGGGGCGGCTGACACTTCTGCGCACAGAAGCGGGAAAGGTCCGTTTTCAGGGCATTTTCCTGTTTCTTGCGTGCACCGATGATCCGGAAGAAAACCACAGACTGTGTGAGCAGGCGAGAGCTGCAGGGGCTTTGGCCAATAACTGTTCGCTGAAAGAAGACTGCGATTTTTATTTTCCGTCCGTTGTCCGGAAGGGCGA
>DXEK01000013.1 GCA_019115005.1 Candidatus Fusicatenibacter merdavium
CCATATGTAGCTTAGCATATATGGGAATGGGAGTATTCCACCGTCCTATACCTCATCCCTGTAACTTATCCACCGTATCAGTTCATTATAAAAATCTTAGATTTTTGTCTTGACAACTGAGCCACTATAGCGAAGAAGGAGCAGACTGTGGACTGGCAGAGATAAGAGTTTTTTACTCTGATGATGCGGATATGGAAAAAGTATTCACAGAAATGAACAGGGTTTTCGGCGATACAAATCCCGAAATTTACGAGTACGGCCCGGGGATTATAACGCCAGATCAAGCGAGCTTGAACGAAAAGCCAACCAGGGAATCTGAAAGCCTGAAACTCTGGGGCGGCCCTCAATTGTCAGATTTCATTCCCGAAAGTCAGTCATTGCAGTACCGAGATATATGGAAACAATATAAACGGGGATTGAATGATCAAAACTGGGAACAGTTTCGGGAAAATGGCCGGCTGGTCACAGCATATTGGACAAACGGTGGCGAAAAAGCGACGAAAGGAATCTGTCTCGATGCCATGAATCTGGTTGTTTATAATGAATTGAAGACACAAATTGAGAATTGAAAGTCAGGGCTGCATTATTTGATATGATTTAAACCCGATTATATCCGGAAATCTGGAAGAAACAACACTAATGGAGATGGCTACACGTTTTTGATTTGCTTTCTGCATCTCATCACCTTCATTTAATTTCATTAAAAAACACCGCAAAAACTTTGCGATGTCATATGTTCAGGGTTTTCTCCTCTGTGTATTCAATTTGCAGAACATTTGTTCTGATTACCTTCAGATTATCAAATACCATAAAACCCAGTAAAATCAAGGGCTTCAGAGAGCAGATAACGGGAATCGAACCCGCCTCTCCAGCTTGGGAAGCTGGCGTTCTACCGATGAACTATATCTGCATGTAAATCAGTATACCACTTTTTTTCAAAAATGCAAGCAATTTTATGAAAATTCCGGTAACAGTTCAGCCGTGATGCGGCCGCTGATCTCCGCTGTCTGTTTCTGTTTACATATATTCTTCCGATCCTGCACATTTCTGTACAGAACCGGGAGAATATATGTAAGCTTAGGTTTACTGCGTTCTGAGTTCCGCGCCAGTCTTTTTGCTGAGTTTTTTCATCACCTGGCCGGCTGCGTTTTCGATCTCCTGGGAAGTCAGTGTCTTCTCGTCCGATCCGATCGTCAGGCGGATCGTCACGGATTTCTTTCCATCCGGGATCTGTTTTCCTCTGTATTCGTCGACGAAGGCTGCATCTTTGAGAAGAGCGCTCGCCTTTTTCTGTCCCATGATCGCATCGTAGATATCGTGCCATGATGTGCCGGAATCAAACAGCATAGAGATATCGTAATCGGTCTTTGGATATTCGGCAAGGTGTGTAAATTTGTTTGTCCTGGATTTCAGCGGTTTCAGCTTTGTGGCATCCAGTTCAAAAAGCATCACGGAAAGGTTCTTGATGCCGCATTCCATGGAAACCTTTTTGGCCACCAGTCCCATATCTCCGATCTTCTGCCCGTCAAGGAAGAGGTTCAGCCAGACAACATTGTCTGCCCATACAGGTTTCTCTTCTTTTCTGAATTCAAACGCTTCCATATGTGTATAGCGCGGCATATATTCAAGAACGCCTTTTGCCTCGCGGAAAAGAGTATGGATGTCTTTCACACTGCTGGCAAACGCTGCTCCGATATGTCTGCGCTGTTCCGGGAGGAGCTCTCTGTCATCGTATACGGCGGAGTAATTTCTGTCAAAGAATACCTGAGCCTCCTCAAAGATCGAGAAGTCGTTGAAATAACGTTCGTTTTTCACAACCGCCTCACAGAGGTTCGGAAGGAGCGAGGAGCGGATATAACTCATATCCGGCGCCGGCGGTGTGGACAGCTTAAGGATCCCGTCGGTATTCTGCAGGACTGCGTTTACAAACACATCGTTCATCCACGGATAGGTGTACACCTCCTGCATTCCGCAGCGGATTGCGAGATACTCTTTGATATTTCTGACGAGGCTCTTGTCTTTCTGATTGATGGCGCCTGTAAACGTGGTGGTGAATTCCGTCGCCTCAAAGTTATCGTATCCGTACATTCTGGCAACCTCTTCCATCACGTCGTCTTTGATGGAAATATCGCCTGTCGAACGCCAGGAAGGCGCAGTCACATGCATATTGTCGCCGTCGATCTGCACGTCAAACCCGAGCAGTTCCAGTTTTCCCTGCATTTCTGCGTTGGTCAGATGTTTTCCGAGTCTCTTTTCCAGCCAGGACAGGCTCACATCGATCTCTGCGCGCTCAAGTTTTTTCACGTAATTGTCGCAGAATCCTGTCACTTTCAGTTCCGGATAGAGTTCCTTAAAATATTTCATGGAAAGCGCCAGAGCCTGGTCACACCGTTCCGGATCGATTGCTTTTTCATATCTGGAAGAAGCTTCGGTACGAGTTTCGTAGCGGAGCGCCGTGCGCCGGATGCCGGCAGCTTCAAAGTTTGCTACCTCGAGGATCACGCGCTCTGTCTTCGGAAGGATAGAATCTTTTGCACCGCCCATAACGCCCGCAAGAGCGACCGGTCCTTCAGAATCTGTGATCACAAGGTCATCTTCGCACAAGCTGATTTCCTTATCGTTCAGGAGGAGCAGCTTCTCTCCGGTCTGCGCGTGTCTCACGACGATATGTCCCGTGATATTGTCTGCATCGAACGCATGGGTCGGGTTGCCTGTGGCAAGCATCACGTAATTTGTGATGTCTACAAGCGCATTGATCGGCCGCATGCCTGCCTTCCAAATCCTGTTCTGCATCTTATATGGCGACGGCTTTACTTCTACTCCGGACATCTCCACGCCGATATATCTGGAGCACCGGTCGGGCGCAAGGATCTCTGTCCTGAAGTCAGACGATACTTCTGTCTCAAAAGGTTTGATCTCTGCCAGCGGGAGATCATAGAGAGCCGCGATCTCGCGGGCGATCCCGTAATGCCCCCAGAGATCCGGACGGTTGGTCATAGACTTGTTGTCGATCTCAAGGATCACGTCATTCAAATCCAGCGCATCCGCCAGCGGGGTGCCAGCCGGTACCTCAAAGGCAGAAAGGTCAAGGATCTCCGCTTCCTGAGATGACGGAAAAAGTTCTCCCAGTCCGATCTCATCCGACGCACAGATCATGCCGAAGGATTCCACGCCGCGGAGTTTGGACTTTTTGATCTCCACCGGTTCCCCTTCTCCATGCCAGCGCACGACTGCTCCCGGGCAGGCGACTGCGACACGCATTCCTTCTTCCAGGTTGATCCCTCCGCAGACGATATCCTTTGTCTCCCCGCCAAGGTCGACGGTGCATACCCGCAGCTTGTCTGCATTTGGATGAGCCTCGACTTTTTCAATGACGCCGACAGCCATATGGTCAAAGCGGCGCGCAAGATACTCTACATCTTCCACTTCCACGGTGGACATGGTCAGATCGTATGCCAGCTTTTTCAGATCCGCGTCCTCCGGGATCTGTACATAATCTTTTATCCATGATAATGATAATTTCATTTTCTCCTCCTCCGGTTTTATCTAAACTGTTTCAGAAATCTCAGATCAGCGCTGTGGAACAGTCTGACGTCATCGACACCGTAACGCATCATAACCAGACGGTCCAGACCGATATTTACGTAGAAACCTGTATATTCGTCAGGGTTCAGGCCTGCTGCCCGGAGAACGTTTGGATGCGGAGAACCGCCCGGCATTACCTCGATCCATCCTACATGCTTGCACACGCTGCATCCTTTGCCGCCGCATACCTGACACTGCATATCGATTTCAAAGCCGGGTTCCACAAACGGAAAGAATCCGGAACGCATTCTCACCGGCACGTCAGTGCCGAACACTTTGCTGAGGATGCTCTTGATCATCACTTTGCCGGAGGTGAAAGTAATGTCTTTGTCCACGATCAGCGCTTCGTACTGAAAGAAAGCTCTCTCGTGGTGAGCGTCTGTCGTCTCGTTGCGGTAAACGCGGCCTGGATATACGAAACGGTATGGCGGTTTATGAGTCTGCATATAGCGGACGCTTCCGCCTGTCAGATGGGGACGAAGACAAAGCTTCTCATTCGTGCTGCCGCTGTCGTGTCCGTCGATCCAGTAAGTGTCCATACTCTCGCGGGCGGGATGGTTCGGCGGAAAATTCAGTTTGTCAAACGCATATAGTTCGCTGGTGATCTCATCTTCCTCAAAGATTTCAAAACCCATGGAACGGAAAGTGTCGTTTAGATCATAGCACATCTGTGTGATCGGATGAAGTCCGCCGCCGGACGGCAGAATACCCGGAACGGAACAGTCAAAATCCGGGGATACTTCAGAAGCTTTCAGCTTCAGTTCCATCCGTTTCTCATCGATCAGTTCCGTGATCTGTTTTTTTACCTGGTTCAGGAGTTTTCCCATTTCCGGGCGAAGAGATACGTCAAGTGTCGGGAGTTCTTTCATCAAAAGACTCAGAGATCCCTGTTTACCGATGAATGCGCTCTTTACATTCTGAAGTTCTCCTTCGTTTGCCGCATCTGAAATTTTGCTTTTGGCTTCCGATAAAATACTGTTGATTTTATCTTTCATCATGTTTTCCTCCTTCTGACGCATTTACTGCGTCAATAATGGTAGATTTGGAAGTTTACTTCCAAACTTCTCCTTTCTGTTTGAAGACGGGGGATCTGCGAAACGCTGTTTATGGGTTTCAATGAAAACAGACTGCGTTTCACAAAAAAACACCGTCTCCTGTTCTATCACAACAAGGGACGATGTTAATCGCGGTACCACCCTATTTCAGAGTATTTCTGTTTGATCCGACACCGGTCAGCCGGCGGAACGGTTTTCATTACTCTGCACTCTTTTTGTGTAAAATCTTGCTACACGGGCATCCGGCTTAACGCAGAATGCTTTTCGCCGGAAGGCTCCCATACTGAAACTTCAAGAAGGTTTACGCGGAATGCTTTCAGCCGGTGGCACTCCGTCTCTGGAACGCTGAATCTCCTCTACTCACGTATGTTCATTGCCTGAATTATCGTAATTATTTCATAAAAATTTATTTTTGTCAATAAAAGAAATCTTTTAACTATGCCATTTCAGGTTTTCCGCCGGAACAACGATATACCGGCCGGCGCCATCTCCCTGCCTGAGAATAACATTTCTGATCCCTGCCTGGATGATCAGCCGGGCACAAAGCGGGCACGGCCTGGCAGGATGGATGGAGCAATCCTCCGGATTGATGCCTGTCAGATAGAGATCCGCGCCGATCGTCTGGTTGCGGGAACAGTTCAACAGCGCATTTGCTTCTGCATGAAT
>DXEK01000014.1 GCA_019115005.1 Candidatus Fusicatenibacter merdavium
CTGATCTCATGACGCATCATGTTTTTCAGGCTGATCCCGTTCTGATAACGCTCGACTGCGGAATTGATATGATCAGTCAGCGTTACATACAAAGTATCCCGGACTTTCAATCCCGCATTTCTCGCCGAAACCACGACTTTCCCGGCCGTCTCCAGATACTTCTCCGAAATCTCCCGAACCACCTGCTGAAGCCGGTGATTATCTTCTTCACTTTGCAGGCAGTAAATCTTCTCTACAAGAGATTTATCCAGTTCCTCGCCTTTTTTCTTTTTAAATCCAATACCGGCACCGGTGATGATGATTTCCTTTCCCTGCCGGTCTGTCGATACGACCGCGTTCGTGTTTAGAACTCTGACAATTTTCACTTGCTCTCATCCCTTCCGGTAAGCGGCGAAACAGCGAAGTACTTTGATGCAAAATAAAAAACTGCCTACAATACCAGTCCATCAGTATTATAAACAGTCTTGCTTACCATTACGTAATAACAAACTTCATTTACGCATCTATATTATCAGCTTCAGCTTCATTTGTCCACTATAAATTTTCTTTTCATCATTTATCATAATTTTATTTCTTTATTTTTAGGCAAAACATCCAAAATTGTCCCCCTACTTCTATTATCGATTTTCTCTATCCTTCTTATAGTCTGTTTCTATTTTCAATCTTTTTGGATTTTTCCTATAATATCTAGTATAATTATAATTGACAACCAAGGAGGAACCAAAATGCCAGAATTTTCTTTACCGGAAAACTTTGAAACTTACCCCGAAGCCCGCAAGAAGGCATTTATCACCATGAAAGAACTAAAAGAGCAGGGCCGCCGGATCGTCGGGGTCTTCTGTACCTATACCCCGTGGGAACTGATCCTTGCCGCGGATGCCGTTGCCGTTGTTCTGTGCGGAATCGGAGACGACAACATCCCTGCTGCCGAGCTCCGGCTTCCGAAAAACCTCTGTCCGCTCATCAAGGCCAGCTATGGTGCCGCTGTGACCGACCGGTGCCCGTTCTTTTATTTTTCGGATATGGTTCTGGCCGAAACAACCTGTGACGGGAAGAAAAAGATGTACGAGCTGATGGGCGAGCTGAAACACTGCCACATCATGCAGCTTCCGCCCGGAAAGACCGGACGGGGTGCGCTGGAATTCTGGAAACAGGAAGTCATCAGCGTAA
The DNA here is from genome assembly GCA_019115005.1 of Candidatus Fusicatenibacter merdavium. Classification (GTDB taxonomy): domain Bacteria; phylum Bacillota; class Clostridia; order Lachnospirales; family Lachnospiraceae; genus Fusicatenibacter; species Fusicatenibacter merdavium. The sequence continues at coordinate 1,171 of DXEK01000014.1, forward strand.
AGGAAGATCTGGAACAGTTTTACGGCATTACCATTACAGAAGATAAAATCCGGGATGCCATCAAGCTCCGGAACCGGGAACGCAAAGCTGTCCTTGACTTCTTCGAGGTGGCACGGCTGAAACCATCCCCGATCAGCGGCTATGAAATCAATACCGTGATTTCTTCCAACGAATTTTCACCGGATCTGGAAGAAAAAATCGCATTTCTCAACCAACGTACCGCCGAATTAAAAGATCTTTATGAACGTGAATATAAAGGAAAGCCGTCCCGGCCGCGTGTCCTCATTACCGGATGTCCGACAAACGGCGTCATGGACAAGATCGTGAAACGGATTGAGGAGCTTGGAGCCGACGTTGTCGGATTTGAAAACTGCTGCGGCCCTCGTGAAAAGAAAGATCCTATTGATGAAGAAAAGGATCCGATCACTGCGATTGCAGAGAAATATCTCCGCGTCAACTGCTCCGTCATGAGTCCGAACCCTGGCCGTCTCGAAGCTCTGGATGTGCAGATCGATGAATACCAGGTGGACGGTGTCGTGGAAGTGCTGCTTCAGGCATGCCACACCTTTGCTATCGAATCCGATGCGGTCAAGAAATTTGTCACACAGAAGAAGCATATTCCATATATTGCCATTAACACCGACTATTCCCCGTCGGATCAGGCACAGATCGATACAAGACTCGGCGCTTTTGTCGAACTGTTACAGTAACGATTGACACCATTTGCTTTAACAAGAAAAGAGGAAAAACATTATGAAACTGCTTGCACTTGACATGGACGGAACCTGTCTGAATTCCTACAGTAAAATCAGCAAAAAGACAATGGATGCGTTATACCTTGCCCGGACATCGGGGATTGAGATTGTCCCTACTACCGGACGCGCGCTCTCCTGTATTCCGCATCAGCTCAGGAAAACGGGCCTGTTCCGCTATGTCATCTCCTCCAACGGCGCTGTTGCCGTAGATCTGAAAGAACGAAAGACTCTCTTCCGTGCTCTCATGCCTTACGAAGCAGCGGCGACAATTATTGAATCCTGCCAGGGGCCGGATCTGAAAATGGCGGCACATATCCGCCATGATTATCTATTGCAGGGTCAGCTTCTGCCTTTCTTCGGACATCTGATCTATGGCCGTGACGCCTCCCAGGCAAAGGCGGTGCCGGATCTTGCAGAATTTATCCGAAGCCGGCACGCGGACGTGGAGGAGCTGCAGTTTTTCCTTCTCACAAAAAAAGCCAGGGAACGTACCAGACGCATCGTGTCTGAGTTCCCTGAGCTTTCTTCTGCCCGCACATCGTATTATGCGGAAATTTATTCCTCCAATGCCACCAAGGGCACTGCCCTTTCAGCCGTAGCAGACTATCTTTCTGTCTCAAAGGACGAGATCGCCTGCATCGGTGACGGCGAAAATGATATTACCATGTTTCAGGCATCCGGACTGCGCTTTGCGATGGGGAATGCCGTACCGGCCTTAAGATCCATGGCCGATGTTGTTGTTTCCTCCAACAACCACGACGGTGTTGCCGAGGCTGTGCGTTCCCTGCTTACAGCTTTTTTATGAACAGTGCCCGGATCGCATTCAGCACTGCAAGAATCATAACCCCGACATCCGCAAAAATAGCCAGCCACATATTTGCGATTCCTACCGCTCCCAGAAGCAGGCAGATCAGCTTAATACCGATGGCAAATACAATATTCTGGTAAACAATCCGCAGGCATTTCCGGGATATCCGGATCGCCTTTGCAATCTTCATCGGATCATCATCCATCAGCACTACATCCGCCGCCTCGATCGCTGCATCCGATCCCATGGCTCCCATGGCGATTCCGATATCCGCACGTCCCAGAACCGGGGCGTCATTGATTCCGTCGCCCACAAATGCCAGTGCCGATTTTTCCGGTTTTTCCTTTAAAAGCTTTTCCACTATTTTTACCTTATCCGCAGGAAGCAGTTCACTGTAAACCATATCGATTCCAAGCTCTGCAGCTACTTTATCCGCCACTTTTGCAGCATCTCCGGTCAGCATCACTGTTTTTGTGACCCCTGCTTTTTTCAATGTCTGTACAGCCTCTCTGGCATGCGGCTTCACAATATCCGAAATCACGATATGACCTGCATACGCGCCGTCTATCGCCATATGGATAATCGTTCCGGCCAGATGGCAGTTCTGATAAGGAATTCCCAGACGCTCCATGAGCTTGTCATTTCCCGCCGCCACTTCCACACCGTCCACGCGGGCCGTCACACCGTTGCCGCTGATCTCCTGAATGTTCTCCACACGGGAACGGTCTATCGCTTTCCCGTAGGCATTCTGCAGACTCCTGCTGATCGGGTGGGAAGACGCACTCTCCGCAAGAGCCGCATATTCGAGCAGTTTTTCCTCCTCCATGGAATTGTGATGAATGGCATTGACTTCAAAGACGCCCTTCGTCAGTGT
>DXEK01000133.1 GCA_019115005.1 Candidatus Fusicatenibacter merdavium
CAGGACTGCCGGGCGATCAGTTCCCGGATCACCGGTACATGCCGGTCATAAATATGCGCGTCCGCAATCACATGCACCAGTTCTCCCGGTTCCATATCCGACACCTGCGCGAACATCATCAGAAGGATCGCATACTGGCAGACGTTCCAGTTATTCGCCGCCAGTACATCGCTGGAACGCTGATTCAGGATCGCATTCAGCGTCAGACGGCTGCTTCCCGGTTTCCGCGTTACATTGAACGTCATGGAATAGGCGCAGGGGTACAGCGCCATCTCGTGAAGATCCCGGTGTACGTACAGATTCGTCATGATCCTGCGGCTGTACGGGTTATTTTTCAGGTCGTACAGCACCCGGGCCACCTGATCCATCCATCCTTCCGGATATTGGTGTTTCACACCAAGCTGGTACCCGTAAGCCTTTCCGATGGAGCCGTTTTCATCCGCCCAGGCGTCCCAGATCCCTGAGTTCAGATCGTGGACATTGTTGGACTTTTTCTGCCAGATCCAGAGAAGTTCATCCATACATGTCTTCAGCGCTGTCCTGCGGAGAGTCAGCGCCGGAAATTCCCGGGACAGATCGTAGCGGTTCACCACGCCGAATTTTTTTATTGTGTACGCAGGCGTCCCGTCCTCCCAGCGGGGACGTACCTTCTCCCCCTCCGTAGACGTTCCGTTTTCCAGGATATCCTGACACATATTGATAAATATCTGATCCGCATAACTCATCGTTCTTTTTCCTTTCCAATGTCTCTGTCCATGCTCCCCGACCGGAAACCTTCCAGATCCAGCGTGATATAGGGAAATCCCAGTTCCTGAAGTTTCCGTACCACGTTCTTTCTCTCACGCAGTAGAAGCTCCATTCCGCTCTCATCCGTCTCAATCCGGGCGATCTCACCGTGTACCCGGAGACGGATATTTGTCCGTTCCCCGAGAAGTCCTCTCATCCATTCCTCGCCGGCCGCGATCCGGTCCAGCAGTTCATAGGAAAGCAAACTTCCGTAAGGCAGCCGTGTGGCCATACAGGGCGTGGACGGGCGTCCCGCCGCCGAGATCCCGTACTCTGCCGCCAGCGCCCGCACTTCCTCCTTCGTGACCCCACAGCGGGCCAGAGGGCTCTCCACACCAAATTCCGCCAGCGCCCGCAGGCCCGGCCGGTAGACGTGAAGATCATCCTCGTTTGTGCCGTCCATCAGGCAGGGAATCCCCTTTTCGTCGGCAAATTTCTTCAGATGTCCGAACAGATTCTTTTTGCACAGATAACAGCGGTTCTCCGGATTATAACAGATCTCCTCCATCTCAAGCTCATCCACCTGAAGGATCACATGCTCCGCTTTCAGTTCCTCCGCGATCTTTTTCGCCGCCTCCAGGTCACAGGGCGGATGCAGTCTCGTCTGAAACGTCACCGCGTACACTTTTGTGCCCTGTTCCCCGGCACAGTCACAGGCCATTTTCAGCAGCAGGCTGGAATCCACCCCGCCGGAAAACGCCAGCGCTACATCTGTCCCGGCACATTGATTCATATATGCAAGAAGCTGTTGTCTCTTGTCTTTCTGTTCCATCCGCGCTTCTCCTTTCTGTTTTCATTTTTCATCCGCCTCCGGCGAAGTATTCAGATCCGCCGTCACTTCCTGACGCACTTGCTCATATCCCAGTCCCGTAGTCTCGCAGATCTTTCGCAGTTCCTCATGCTCCGGATAGATCCGGAGCCGTCCGTTCAGTTCACAGACTTTTGCCTGCACATCTCCGTAACGGGTAGGGCGCCGTTCCAGCCGGCGGTTCAGAACATCCCTCCACACCGGCTGGCAGCGGATCCCGATCGTCGTCGTGTTCTCAAAAATGATCTGCTCCAGCTGTGCTTTCTGTTCCAGCCGGCAGAGGACACAGAGCATCACGGCAGGCCGGTTCTTTTTCATATAGATCGGCTGATACCACACATCCGCGGCGCCGGCCGCCAGCAGCTTTTCCATCGCATATCCCAGCGCCTCGCCGGTACAATCGTCCAGATTTGTCTCAAGTTTCCACAGATCCGGCGCGCCGGGCCATCCGTTTTCCACGGATATCTCCTCTTTTTTACACATCTTCCTTTTCAGCCTCCCTCTGTAGCCTTCTGCAGACAGCAAGCCAGACGAGTCCTGCTCAAAGCCAAAGTCTGCCGCAGGCCTGCGTCAGCCGTTCATCCAAAGGAACTGCTGCCATCCCGCTTTTTCTCTGAGCGATCAAAAGCACTTGCTCCATCCGCAGTTCTTACAGACGTTGCAGCCGCCCTCAAACACCAGCGGCTCCCCGCATTCCGGGCAGATCATCTTATCGCGCACACTGGTCTGCACTGCCTTCGGCTTCGGGATTTTTTTCGCCGGCTCTTTCGAATTTTTCTGAGCAATCTCCTGCTGTACTTCATTATACATATCCAGCAGGGCATTTCCCACAGCCATCGGACAGCAGCTTCCCTTGCTGGTATCCTTGTGGGTAGCCCTGCGCACCGAATAGGACGGGCAGGAACCGGTGGAATTCAGCTGATCGATGATCGTATAGATATCGATGCCGCCGCGGGCGCTGATCGAGATCATACGGGACAGTCCGATCATAAAATTGTTGCACCCACCGGTCGAACCCTTGCTGAGATACGTCTCCAGCAGCGCTCCGGTGTGGGGATCAAACAGAGCGATACAGTGCAGACTTCCGCATCCGGTGATCAGCTTTCTCTTCTTGCCCAGAACGTCATCTGTGACCAGAACAATCTCGCCCCTCTTCAATCCGTCTCCGGCCACCGGGCCTGTCTTCTTCGCCTCCTCTGTGCTGAGCACACCCAGGCGCTTACAGCCGTCCCGGAAAATAGTAATCCCTTTCAGGCCTTTCTCATAGGCATACAGGTAAAGGTTCTCCGTCTCTTCCACCGTAAAACGGTTCGGCACATTGACCGTCGAACTAATTGAAGCGTCGATATGGCGCTGCCAGATGGACTGCATATCGATCCGCTGATGGTATTCCAGCGTCATCGCCGTCACAAAGAAATCCGGCAGGTTCGCGTCGTCGGTGATCTTAAATTCTTTCATATAGTTCTCCACGATCTTCGTGTAAACCTTATAATAAACATCCGTTCCGTGCAGAGACTCGGTCTTTCTCTCATAATAGTTTGCGTAGATCGGCTCGATACCTCCGGAAATCCCAAGCATTGTGGACAGGGTTCCCGTAGGGGCGATGGTCAAAAGCTGTGAGTTGCGCAGACCGTACTTTTTCACCAGTTCCACCGTGCCCTCCGAAGTGTTCACCTCAAAATACGGGGTATGAATAATGTTTTCCAGTTTATATTTCGGGAACGGTCCCTTTTCCTTCGCCAGCATCGCGGAAGCCGCGATCGCCGTGTCCGCCATCAGGAAACCAATCTGGTCGCACAGTTCCAGTGCTTCCGGCTCTCCGTAGGTAATACCCAACTTGATCAGCATGTCCGCCAGCCCCATGATGCCCAGACCGATCTGTCTCCAGTCATTGACACTGTCTCTCTGCTCCTGCAGCGGATGCATCGGAAGACCTTCTTCCAGCACCTCATTGAGCGCGCGCACAGAGATTTTTACGGCATTTTTCAGACCGTCAAAATCAAAGGAAGCATACTCGGTAAACGGATCCTTTACGAACTCTGACAGGTTCAGACTGCCCAGCAGACAGCTTCCGCCCGCCGGAAGCGGCTCCTCCGCGCAGGGATTGACGCCTGCAAAGGAAAATTCTTTCGTATCACTGAGAAGATTCCACTCACGGACACGATCCCAGAACAGCGCGCCCGGCTCTCCGTAATCCCAGTTGACCTCTGCGATATGGCGGAACAGTTCCCGCGCATTGATCTCTTTTTCAATCGTCTCCCCGGTAGCCTCGCGGATGTAGTGGAGACGATAGGGTTTGTCATTTTTTACGGCCTCCATAAATTCCCGGTTGATGCGGACCGAGATGTTGGCTTTCGTCACTTTATTCAGATCCGTCTTCAGATCCACAAAGGCTTCCACGTCCGGATGAGAGCAGTCGATGGAGATCATCAGGGCGCCCCGGCGGCCGTTCTGGCCGATCAACTCCGTCACCAGTGAGTACAGCTCCATAAACGAGACGGCTCCGCTGGTCTCCTTCGCCGCATTGTTGATCCGCGCTCCCCGCGGCGCGAGTCCGGAAATGTCCACGCCGCAGCCTCCGCCGTAGCTGTAGGTCCGCGCCAGCTTTTTCGCGCATTCAAAAATACTCTCAATATTATCCTCCGGCGGCGTCACCACATAACAGTTGGACAGGCTGACCTTCCGCCCTTCGTTCTCCAGACCACGGTTGGACAGAATACGACCGCCGAACAAAAACTTCTTTTCCCGGATCAACTGCGCGATCTCCTGATTGCCCGCTGTGATCCTCTGCAGCCACTGTTCGAAATCCTCGCCCTCATGGCAATATTTGTTTTTCCAGATATCCATTCCTAACTGGTTGTCCTGACCTAACCATTCTTCGATATTCATTTGTGTTCCTTCTTTCTGTATATTGGCCCGGCGGCGGACCCGCTCTCTCCAGGTTCCGCCACCAACGCCATAATACTTTTATGTTACCATGCTCTTTATGAGAAAGCAATGAGAAATCACACGCTGCCACGCCATTCCTGTTACAGTTCAGCCAGCTGAACTGTAATCCATTCATAACCGTTCAGACCGTTGAACTGTAGCTGCTATTCAGCTACATTACCCGGTAAATTCTGATACCACACCTAACAGCTGCCGAACATGAACAGGCCGTCAGGGACATGTCGGAAATCTTGAAAACCTTTCCTTCAGAGTAAAAAAATGCCGCTGCACAGCCGATTTGATCGGCCGGTGCAGCGGCACCTCCGCTTGAATACAAAGACAGTCAAAAGTTCTCTGACTGATTATTTTTCTGTCGATTTAGCTGTAAGTCGGGTCCGGACCATATGCTCCGCCCGTCCACTGATAACGAACCGGATTGCTCATCGGGCATCCCAGGTTGTCACCGATCTGTACGGTGGTTCCGGTGCTGGTGTTTTCGTAAATCCATTTCGCGTCGCAGGCTGCCAGACGGATACATCCATGAGACATCGGTCTTCCCAGCGCCTCAAAATCGGATTTCGCAACGGAATTCAGATCCGGCGATCCGCTCGCTACTCCGTGGAAGTAAACAGCTCCGTAAATCTGAGATACGTAGGACGCCCAGCAAACATAAGAATTGCCTTCGCCTACCATCTTTTTACTCGGAAGCTGCCAACCGATGTGATAAGTTCCTGCCGCAGAAAGTGTAATCGGGTTTCCAACAGAACACCACATAGACTTGATCGGTGTGTCGTATTTTCCGGTCTCACTGTTGTAGCCGTAAATGGTGGTAATACCGCGGATACGGTCAACGGTGATAAACTTGGAACTCGGATTGAAGATCGCGCTGACGTCATTGCTCAGCGTACCGTCCGCATTGCGGTAACGACGATATCCGTCCACGTAAACCCATCCTGCATCTACACGGCATCCGTTCGCATCAAAGGTATAACTCTTGCCGTCGATCACAAAAGTTCCGCCGTACAGGCGTCCGCCCCAGCTGCGGAAATAATAGGTCTTGCCGTTTTCCGTATACCACTGGTCGTGCATCATTCCGCCCCAGCCTCTTAAATAGTACCAGTCATTTCCATCTTTCAGCCACTGGTCATGGAGCATCTTTCCGTCGCTTCCGAAGTAGTACCAGTCGTTGTCAACCTTATACCACTGATCGTGCAGGCGTCCGCCCCAGTCTCTCAGGTAGTACCAGTCGCTTCCCTGCTGCAGCCACTGATCTCTCGCCATGGTGCAGTCTGTGTCAAACCAGTACCAGTCGTTTCCGATCTTTGCCCAGCCGCAGTTCAGAGCCGCGCCCCAGCTGCGGAAGTAGTACCACTCTCCGTTTCTGAGCTGCCATGCGTCATAGAGCATTCCGCCCCAGTCACGCACGTAGTAAAGGTTTCCGCCTTCTTCTACCCAGTCGTTGCGGCGCATCGTGCAGTCGCTGTCAAACCAGTACCAGTCAATTCCGATCTTCGCCCAGCCGCAGTTCAGCGCTGCGCCCCAGCCGCGGAAATAATACCATTCTGTCGTCTCCGGATCCTGACGCCACTGATCATAGAGCATTCCGCCCCAGTCTCTCAGGTAATACAGGTTTCCGCCGTCTTCCAGCCACTCGTCACTGGCCATGGAACCGTCCTCATGGAACCAGTAATAATCGATTCCCAGCTTGCTCCATCCATTGTTCAGGGCGCCGCCCCAGCTGCGGAAGAAGTACCAGGTTCCATCCACCTGTTTCCAGCCGTCCGTATCATTGGTGCTGGTAAACATCTTATCATCCTGCTCCGGATCCAGATAGTAGAGGTCGTTACCGTTTTTCTGAAGTCCGCTCAGACGGTGTCCGTCGTGGGCATCGATCAGGAACCAGTCGCCTTCGATCACCAGCCATTTGGCGTTCTCGTCCTGGTTGGAAGCGTAATTTCCGTCGACACATACCTGACCGTCCAGAATGTAGTAAGACAGACCGTCTACTGTAATCCATCCGGCGTCTTCCACCTGACGGCCATCCTGGTCAAAATAGCAGATCCTGTCGCCGTCCTCATCGCTGACAGTGACAAAACCATTCTTGACGATCGTTCCGTCTTCTCCGGCATAATAGTGAGCCCCGTCCGATTCAACGATCTGATCTGTCGCAAGATCCGGCGCGTAATATTTTCCATCCGCCGCAAAGCCGGTCACCTGGACACCATAATCGCTGTCTGTTCCCGGTTTTTCACCTTCCTCGGAGAAATAGAAATTATGTACCGTGCCATCTTCATCCGTGTACTGCTGTGCACCGGTTTGGAGATAACCGTTCTCATCCGTCAGATAAGTCTTTTCGTTCAGGTTCAGCAGACCCTGCTGAACTCCACCGTTTTCCGCATCGTAATAGATCCAATGCTGCGCACCATCTGTACCGGTTACCTGATTCCAGCCTTCCGTATACTGGCTGTCCTGGGATTCAGAATTCTCATCATCCTGAGCCGGAGGTGTCACGGAAGGTTCCGGCGTTACACTCGGACTTGGCGTCGGCGTGATATCACCGCCTGGCGTCTCCGTCGGCACAGCGCTCTGCTCTGGAGCCTGGGTTACCTCAGCAGTCTCAGATTCGGTATTTACCTGAGATTCTGTATTCACAGATGAGGAATCGGAAACAGTCGCAGACGCGTAAGCAGTCAACGGAACGGCGCTGATCGATACAGCAAGAGCCATAGCCGCTAAAAACTTTCTCTTCATATCGTTTCCTCCCATTATTCACTTTTTACACATAATACCTTACTACATTTTTAAAGGGTTTTCAATAGATGATCTTCCGAAATACCTTACAATTTTCTTATCTTGACACGGGAATTTATATACAATACAATGAGACAAACGGCAGACCGCAGGAACATAAAATAGGAGGAAAGCATCGCGCGATATTTCTGCCATTTCTGTCCCCGAAAGGATGATAAACCCAATGAATCAGAATACTTTTCTTGAACACCTGAAGAAAAAAGAATATAGCAAGGTCGAGGCATACCGGGTGGAAAACGCTGTCATCCTGGCGGCCGGCTTTGCCTCACGTTTCGCGCCTCTCTCCTACACGACCCCGAAAGCACTGCTGCGTGTGCGGGGAGAAATTCTGATCGAACGGCAGATCTCTCAGCTTCTCGCCGCCGGCATTCCCGAGATCTACATCGTCACCGGATATCAGCAGGAAAAATTTCAGTATCTCGCCGAAAAATATCCAGTCAGACTGATCTACAATCCGGAATATAAAACCCGGAACAATCACTCTTCCGTCTATGCCGCGCGAGAGGTCCTGGGAAACAGTTATATCTGCTCCGCCGACAATTATTTCACGAAAAATGTCTTCGAGCCGTATCTGTACCGTGCCAGCTATTCTGCGCTCTATGCCGACGGGCCGACGGAAGAATACTGTCTGACCACCGACGCAGACGGCAGAATCACAGATGTGGTGATCGGCGGCCATGATTCCTGGTATATGCTGGGTCACGTCTATTTTGACCGGGAATTTTCCCGAAAGTTTCTGTCCATCCTGGAACGGGAATACGATCTCCCGGAAACGAAAGATCTGCTCTGGGAAAAAATTTATATGAAGCACATCTCCGAACTTCCCATGTACATCCGACGGTATCCCGCCGGCGTGATCCATGAGTTCGATACACTGGACGATCTCTGCCGCTTCGATCCATCCTGGAACGCTTACCGGGACTCGCTGCAGGAAACTTTCCCGTAAAAGGAAAACCGGCCGCATCAGCCATTGTACTTCCGATACATGTCTGATGCGGCCGGTTTTCCTTTTCTGTTTTCCCGTATCTGTTCCTGTCTTCTACTGTCCTACTGTAGTGTCTCCATAAATATCGGTCTGAAGTTTCTGGATCGTAGCGGTGAAATCCGGAACCAGCATCTCACCCTTGCTGCTGAACATTCCATCGTAGGGGACGCGGCTCTGTACCACCTCGTATGAGAGGATCGTCGGGAGCTGTCCAATCAGCGACAGCAGCGTACTCTGATCGATATTGTGTGTGACCTCCGGCAGAACGGCGTTTGCAAGATCATTCAGTTCTGTCACGCCCAGGCCGCTGCATTTCTTCATGATCTTTTCCAGCACCTCACGCTGCCGCTCCGTTCTCTGATAATCGGCGTTTCCCACGTAACGGATCCTCGCATAAGCAACCGCCTGATAGCCGTCCATCAGCTGGGGACCGCTCTGGGTCAGCTGATGGGAAGACGCATCCACGCCGGCCAGTCCGCACATTTCATTAATGTAACCGTTCGCCACACGCATTTCTTCGGAACTGATATCGATCTCAACTCCGCCTACCAGATCCACAATATCGATCATCGCGTCAAAATCCACGCTCGCATAATTGTCGATCGGTATCTTATAGTTATCCTGGATAGTTTTCACCACCAGCGGGCCGCCGCCGTAAGCACAGGCGGCATTCAGCTTTTTCACTCCGACGCCCGGAATGTTCGCGTACAGGTCGCGCATAAACGAAGTCATATGCACTTTCTTGGTGTCTTTGTTGATCGACATCAGGATCATGGAGTCAGAGTTTCCGTACCAGGTCTTATCCCTGCGGTCCACTCCGATCAGGAGCAGATTATAGACATTCTCATCGTTGGGCAGTGTGATATCGTCGGTCTGCTCGATAATCTCTGTCTGCAGCTGTTCCGCTTCTTCATCGGTGATTCCCGTACTCTCGGTTTCCACACTGCTGTTGATTCCGATCTCACTGTCGTCCACATAGTTGCTTTTCCCATAATAATGGTTGATCACCGCGTAAATTCCCAGAAGAATCAATACAATGATGATCATTATGATGGTCAGAATATTGACCAGCTTTCTTCTCTTATTTTTCTTTTTTTTGCCGGAACTTCTGTTTCCGGAACTTTTTTTCGGAGATTTCTTCTGAAGTTCTTCCCCACTCTCCCAGTCCTCATACTGTTTCTTCATAATTACCTTCTTTCGTATTAGGGCTTATATTTTATCTTCTCTACTATAGACAAATTCCCCATTGCTGTCAAGGTTCCTGCTCTGGTTTTTCTTGTAAATCTCTTTTGCTTTCCTTATAATAATTTTGTGGGAATCTCCGCCGCAGGACCGTTTGTCTGGCGGAACGGTTTACCGTCATATCAGAGAAATTCCCAGCATAATCTTTCAGAAAAGAGGAAACGATCGCATGAACAATATTTCCGTCACCGACTGGTACCGGCAGTTTGTCAGGCTCCAGGTGCACCCTGGCGACCTCTGTATCGACGCCACCATGGGCAACGGCAATGACACGGCGCTGCTTTGCCAGCTGACAGGCCCTGACGGTCTGGTCCTTGCCTTTGATATCCAGGAAAAAGCACTGAGCGCTACCCGGCATCGTCTGGACGCTTTGGGAATTCCTGAAAATTATCATCTGATCCTGGCGTCCCACGAATCCATGGAGGATCACGCAGCGCCAGATAGCGTAAGTTGTATCATCTTTAATCTCGGCTACCTTCCCGGCGGCGATCACAGCACATGCACCCATGCAGATTCCAGTCTCCGGGCGATCAGAAAAGGACTTCGCCTGTTAAAGCAGGGCGGACTGATGACTGTCTGCATTTACAGCGGACAGGACACCGGATTTGAGGAGCGGGACGCGGTGCTGGATTTTGTGCGGACTCTGGACAGCAGGAAGTACCTCGTCATCCAGTCGGAATACGTCAACCGTCCAAACCATCCGCCGATCCCGGTGCTGATCATAAAACTGTAGCAACTGTGACTTGTTTTCCGGAAAAAACATGGTAAACTATTAATGAAGATCATCCAAGAGAAGAGGACACACAATATGGGAGAAATCATTATTCCGCAGGGATACGTCTCTGCATTAAACCTGCACGACACGCAGGCGGCGATCAAAACCGTCAAAGACTTTTTTCAGCAGGAACTGACCAAGCGTCTGAATCTGCTTCGTGTCACCGCTCCTTTGTTCGTAAACCCTGAAACCGGTATGAACGATAATCTGAACGGTGTGGAACGTCCTGTCTCCTTCGAGTTGAAGGACATGGACCACACGCCTGCGGAGATCGTGCATTCCCTTGCCAAATGGAAACGGTATGCACTGAAAAAATACGGATTCGGCCCCGGCGAAGGAATTTATACAGACATGAATGCGATCCGCCGTGACGAGGAGACGGATAATATCCATTCGATCTATGTGGATCAGTGGGACTGGGAGAAAGTTATCACCCGGGAAGAACGAAACGAGGAGACACTCCGCAAAGTCGTAAAAACGATTTATAAAACCCTGAAACACACGGAAAAATACATGTCTATCCAGTACGATTACATACAAGAGATCCTTCCGGAGGATATTTATTTTATTACTTCCCAGGAACTGGAGGATCTGTATCCGGATCTCTCCCCGAAGGAGCGGGAATACCGGATCGTGCGGGAAAAAGGGGCGATTTTCCTGATGCAGATCGGCGATCTTCTGAAATCAGGCGTTCCCCACGACGGACGTTCCCCGGATTACGATGACTGGAAGCTGAACGGCGATATCATCGTCTACTATCCGGTCCTCGACATTGCGCTGGAGCTCTCTTCTATGGGAATCCGTGTGGATGCGGAAAGCCTGAACAGTCAGCTGAAGAAAAGCCACTGCGAAGACCGCGCCCGTCTCCCCTTCCAGAAATCCATTCTGGACGGAACGCTGCCGCTGACCATCGGCGGAGGGATCGGACAGTCACGTCTTTGTATGTTCTTCCTGCGCAAAGCACACATCGGCGAGGTGCAGTGCTCCATCTGGCCAAAAGAGTCTCTGGAAGTCACCGACGCTGTCGGGATTCAGCTCCTGTAAATTTACGGATCCTGAAAGCACCGAAAAGCAGCCATCTTTCTTCAAAAGAACGGCTGCTTTTCGGTGTTTTGCGCTTCACATATCTATAAATGTTCATGCGAAAAGGAAAATCGTGCCTCATACATATTCCAACAGTCCCAGGAGTTCTTCTCTTGTAAAGGACGCGCTCTTCAGTTCATCTCCGGAGAGCACCTGCCGGGCCAGTTCCTTCTTTGCCTCCTGAAGCTTCAGGATCTTTTCCTCGATCGTATTCTTTGCAATCAGCCGGTAGACTGTCACCACCTGCTTCTGACCGATCCTGTGTGCGCGGTCTGTCGCCTGATTCTCCACAGCCGCATTCCACCATGGATCGAAATGGATCACCAGATCCGCCGCGGTCAGATTCAGACCGGTGCCGCCCGCCTTCAGAGAAATGCAGAATACCGGGATCTCGCTGTTTTGAAAACGTTCCACAAGTCTCGCCCGTTCCTCCTTGCTGGTCGACCCGGTCAGCATGCAACAGGAGATCTTCTCTTTCTGCATTCTCTCAGCCAACAGATCCAGCATCGATGTAAACTGAGAGAACAACAGGACACGGTGCCCACCTTCCAGTGCATTTTTCAGCAATTCTATACACAGCTCCACCTTGGCTGCCGGCGCATGATACTCCTCATACAGAAGCGCAGGGTCGCAGCAGATCTGACGCAGCCGGGTGATCTCCGCCAGAACCTGGAAACGGCTGTCCTTAAATTCATCCTCGGACTGATGCGAAAGCTGCATCGCCAGTCTCTGGGCCCTCGCCCGGTACAGTTCGCTCTGCTCTCCTTCCATTTCTGCAAACATGTTTTTCTCGATCTTGTCAGGCAGATCTTTCAGCACGTCCTTTTTCAGACGCCGGAGTACAAACGGGCGGATCATCGTCTGAAGCTTTTTCAGGGCTTCCTGATCCTGCTCCCGGACGATCGGGCTTTCGATCTGCTCCCGGAACTGCTGATAACCGTAGAGAAATCCGGGCATCAGATAGTCAAAAATACTCCACAGTTCACTGAGCCGGTTTTCCACCGGCGTTCCGGTCAACGCAATATGAAAATCCGCCTGGATCTTTTTCACAGCTCTGGCCCCCTGAGTCGTATGGTTTTTGATGAACTGTGCCTCGTCGATCACCTCACAGAAGAAATGAAGTTCTCCGTACTCCTCCACATCTCGCTTCAGAAGATCGTAAGAGGTAACGGCAATCTCTTTCCCTTTCAGGCTGTGGATCCGTTCCTTCCGTTCAGCCCCGTTTCCGGTGATCATGCAGACGGACAGGTCCGGTGCAAACCGCTCGATCTCGCTTTTCCAGTTGTACACCAGCGAGGCCGGGGCCACGATCAGCGCCAGCTTTTCTTCCTCCGGACCAGCCTCGGATAATTCCGAGAGCAGGAATGTGATCACCTGGAGCGTTTTTCCAAGTCCCATATCATCCGCCAGTATCCCGCCGAAGCCGTTTCTGCACAAGGTCTTCAGCCAGCGGAATCCCAAGCTCTGATAAGGTCTCAGCTTTGCCTGGAGTCCTCCGGGGAGTTCAAAATCATTCTCCTCGATCGTCTTCATATTCCGGATCAGCGCGCGGAATTCACGGTTTTTCTCAAAGAGGATCGTTTCCTGCTCCCGGAAACATTGGTCCACATACAGCGCTCTGTATTTCGGCAGAAAGACCTTTCCGCTTTTCAGCTGTGCTTCTGTCAGCTTCAGCTGATCCTTCACCCCCGCCAGGACACGGATCCCCTCCTCGTCCATGTTGACAAAATCCCCGTTTTTCATCCGGTAATACTTTTTCTTTCGGTCGTATCTGGAGAGAATCGCCGCCAGTTCTTCATTGGTGAAATCATTGGAACTCAGATCCATTTCCAGCAGATTCCCCTCCAGCGACACCCCCGCGGAGACCCGGGGCGCCGACAGTACATGGATCGACTTCAACGCGTCAGAGACAAAGACTTCTCCTACTTCCCGCATTTCTTCGATGCCATGGGTCAGAAGTTCATAGATCTGTTCCTCTCCCTGAACCACCATTTCCTCTCTTCGCTGATCGTAGGCAGAAAAATACGGGATCAGCCGGGAATAAACCGCCATCTCCTTTTTTACATCCCGCCCTTTTGCCATCTGCCAGATGTTATTGATATCCTTAAAAACATTGAACTTTTTTTCTCCGTACACAGCGTAAAGGCCACAGGTGATCGTCGTCTTCTCCGGAAGATCCAGATAAATACTAAATGTCGCCTCCGGCGGAAGATACTCCTCCAGCTGCAGTGACGTCTCTTTCACATAAAACAGCTGTTTCAGGATCGGAAGGATATTCTGACAGAACACAGGATAATCCTCCTCCCCGATCGTACAAGTGTTGCCGGAACGTTCCCTGAGATACCGCAGGAATACCAGGATACCGGACAGCTCTTCCGTTTTCTCCCGGTAGATCGTTGCCTGATCAAAAAAGTAAGTGTAATCACGCCCTTCATAGAAATCAAACGGCGAGATTGTCAGCTGTATCGCTTTTTTCGCGTCAGTCAGCGCAATCTCCAACGGCGGAAGTCCGTTCTCCAGCCTTCCGGAATATTCCATGCCGCTGAGATATTCCAGAGTAAACGCTACCTGTTCCAACGCGTCCATAAACGAATCAATCATCCAGCTCTCCAGATTCAGATACCTGTCTGTCTCATAGGAATACCACTGTCCATAGGGCGTCTGGTACAGATATTTTTTCTCTCGGGACTGTTCGATCAAATACCGTACCATCGGACGGCATTCCGGGGTAAAGGCCTCCATGCAGTGCAGAAAAGAAAGATTGGCCCCGTAGGTCACCTGTTCCAGGTTCAGGACCGCGCTGCCAAACTGGGAGATGCTTTTCAGCACATACATTCTGTTTATCCCGATCCGGAATTCAACCTGCAGTCCTTTCAGGTAGTACTGGAGTTTCGCCTCCAGACGCACCTGTCCGTTCTTAGCTCCAGGAAGATACACTGCCTTGTCCCGCATCGCATAATTTGCCATCAGCTCGGAAAGACCGGGGCTCGTCTTCTGTACTTTCTTTTTTGTCTTTTTTCCGGACGGCGCCGCAGTCAGGTTTCCCGTGCCCCTTCTGACGCCCAGTTCCATCAGCAGATCCTCCAGGGCATTCGCCAGATCCCTTTGCTCCATGGCGATCTGCCGTTCTTTTTCCACTCTGCGCTCTTTTCTCCACTCAATATAGGCAAGCATGACCGCGACACAGTGCTTACACATTCCCCAATATTTCTGGTAAGCCGGACAGGTGCAGGTATCCGACAGGATCTCGCTCCCCTGTTCGTCCACGGTGACCGCAACGTCATAGTATTCCCCATGGCTGCCTTCCACCAGAGCTGTGATCTCCGTCACGGTCTCTCCGCTTTTCGTCTGTTTTTCCTCTACGTTCAGATCATGGACTTTTCCGTCCTGCCACACCTGCTGGCCGCGGCTATAGGTAGCAGTGTTTGTTTCCTGTCTGATATCTGATCGAGTTATCATTTTATCCCCGCTTCCATTTCTGTATATTAATTTATTCTACCGCAGATACTGTATCTGTGTAAAGCAGTTTTCAGCAGCGTAATGTGACCTGCTCACAGAACTTTTCTATTTTTTGTGATAGATTAAATACATCAGAAAACAGACAACACAGATCAATATAAATCATATGGAGGTATTTATCATGGCTATTGAAAAAGTTACTGCTCAGAATTTTGACGAAAAAGTAAAAAATAATTCCGGACTGACCGTTGTGGATTTCTTTGCAACCTGGTGCGGACCGTGCAAGATGCTGGCGCCGATCCTGGAAGAAACTGCTTCCGAGTATACAGATGTCTCTTTCTGCAAAGTAGATATTGACGAGGAGATGTCTCTGGCGACAGCTTATCAGATCATGAGTGTTCCGACTCTGCTGTTCTTCAAGGGCGGCGAGGTGGTGAAAAAGTCCATCGGGCTGATCTCGCAGGATGATCTGGAAGGATTTATCAACTCCTGCAAATAAAACACGAAAAATGCAAAGGCAAAATGTCTTTGAGCAGAAAAAACAGCGCCGGACCGGGAATCCCTGAGATTTCCCGTTCCGGCGCTGTTTATATCGTCACACAGCAATTCAGCCCTTGAAAATCGCTTCGCGATGGGCTGGATGCCCACAGACACTATGTTTTCACACAGTCTGCGCAGTAAATGCGCAGACCTGGCTGAACTATAACTGCTTTTCCCCTTTCCTCCGGGAAGGTGTTGCGTAATTTTCGGTTTTCGATTACACTGGTAACAGAGCGCTTACAACAATGCAGATTTTCCGATGGAGGTGTATAATGGCTGAACAGTCTTTCAATATAAAAAATTATCTCGAAAAATACTACCCGTTCTGGACACATCTGGATCAGCGGGAACGGGAACAACTGTGTTCCTGCTCGCAGCTCCAGACCTGTCGGAAGGGCGATTTTTTATACTCAAACGATGATGATTGTCTGGGAATCCTCCTGGTGCTGAAAGGGCAGCTGCGCGTCTTTATTCAATCAGGGGATACCAGAGAGATCACTCTTTTCCGCGTCGGAGATGGCCAGGTCTGTACACTCTCCGCTTCCTGTATCATTCAGGAAATCACGTTTGACATCCAGATTGAAGCGGACGAGGATACAGAACTGATCGTCACAAACGTTTCCTGTTTCCGCACCCTGATGCAGCAGAATGTGTATGTGGAGAATTACATCTATAAGGAAACAACCGAACATTTTTCCGATGTAATGTGGGCGATGAATCAGATCCTTTTCTCCAGCTTTGACAAACGGCTGGCAGGTTATCTGCTGGACGAATCCATCCGCACGCACTCCGACACGCTGCACACGACCCACGAGCAGATCGCGCGGAATCTCGGTAGTGCGCGGGAAGTCGTCTCGCGGATGCTGAAATACTTTGAGAAGGAAGGCATCGTCTCTCTCTCCCGCGGCACAGTGAAGATCATCGATGAGAAGAAACTGAAATCCTGCATATACGGAGAAAAACGCTCCCGCCCTCTGTAACAGTTCCATCTGAGGAACTGTTACTGCTCTTTTCAGATTTCCGTAAACGTATACTTGCTTTTCAGTCCGCTGGTCACAACTTCGTAGCATACACTGCCGTCATCCAGGTCTGCTTTTGAGTATTCGCTCACTTTTGTAATGTACTTTTTCATGTATTCATCCAGATTGTCCGTTTCAATCTCTTCTACCGTACTGTTGGATTTTCCATGGCAGCTGTCAAACAGCTCTTTGATCAACTCATATCTCTTCATACTTCTTACCTCCTGCTCTTTGATTTTCCGTCACACGGAAAGCAGCCGGTTCAACCGTGCGTCGAACCGAACCTTCATTTCTTTTCCTTTATCATATACCTTTTTTGACCCGCAGTCCAGCATTTCGTAAAGTAAATTGCTGGCCTTCATCATCGTTCCGCCGGGTGTACCACGACAGAAAACCCCCGGGAACCTTTCGGTCCCCGGGGGCACTTACGCTTGGATACAATCTATTTTATTTAGATATTCTTCTTCGACTGAAAATTAGTCTAACAGGGAAGCAACACGTCCTGATCCAACAGTACGTCCACCTTCACGGATAGCGAAGGTAAGACCCTGATCCATAGCGATCGG
>DXEK01000134.1 GCA_019115005.1 Candidatus Fusicatenibacter merdavium
CAGCAACCGCTTGCACGCGCAAAAAAATAGAGAGGAACCTTTTCAGGAACCTCTCCGCCATGCGGGAGATGGGACTTGAACCCACACGATTGCAATAACCACCAGATCCTTAGTCTGGCCTGTCTGCCAATTCCAGCACTCCCGCATATCTTATGTTTTTCCTTTGTCATCTGCCTGACGACAAAAGCTATTATAGCATCACATTTCCTGTTCGTCAACAACTTTTTCAAAAAAAATTAAAAAAATAAAAGGAAATAGAAAAGTGGTGTAGAATAATAAAAATAGGGGCGGTTTTGTAACAGAAAAAAAGGTAACAGGTGAAAGGAGGCAGTTTATGAACATCCGGGAAACATTCGAGGAGAGAGAATTTCAGACGCTGAGTTCCTACGCGTCCCACAGCAGAAACTCCAGAGGAAGGGAACGCTATGAACCGGAGTGTGATATCCGCACGGTTTATCAGCGGGACAGAGACAGGATCCTCCACTCAAAAGCATTCCGCCGTCTGAAAGATAAGACGCAGGTGTTCCTGTCTCCCCAGGGAGATCATTACCGGACCAGGCTGACCCACACCCTGGAAGTCTCCCAGACTGCCCGCACGGTAGCCAGAGCGCTGAAGCTGAACGAGGATCTGGTGGAGGCCATCGCTCTCGGACATGATCTCGGACATACTCCGTTTGGCCATGCCGGGGAAGCTGCGCTGAACGCTGTGCATCCGGGAGGCTTCAAACATGCCGAGCAGAGCGTTCGCGTTGTGGAAGTGCTGGAGAAGGATGGACAGGGACTGAACCTGACCTGGGAGGTCCGGGACGGCATCCTGAATCATCGGACGGCCGGAAACCCTTCGACCCTTGAGGGGCAGGTGGTCCGTCTGTGTGACAAGATTTCCTATATTCATCATGATATGGACGACGCTATCCGAGCCGGGATCCTGTCGGAGGATGACATTCCAATCACTCTGCGGGTGGTGCTGGGAGATACCTGCCGGGAACGGCTCAACACTCTGATCCATGATATTGTGGAGAGCAGTTACGGGCAGGACTGTATCCGTCAGTCTCTCAATATGGCAGAAGCGATGAAGCTTCTTCGTGAACTGATGTTTGCCAATGTTTACCGAAGCCCCGTTGCCAAGAAAGAGGAGGTCAAGGTGAAAAGAATGCTGACGGAATTGTATGAATATTATACGGAACATCCGGAGCAGCTGTCCGGCGAATACCGGCGCCTGATCGAACAGGGAGAGGAGAAAGGCCAGGTAGTCTGCGACTATATCTCCGGTATGACCGATCAGTATTCGATACATAAGTTTGAAGAAATTTTTGTGCCCAAATCCTGGGCCGTATACTGAACAGGCGGGGGTGGAGAAATATGCGTTATTCCGACGACCTGATCGAGGAAGTGCGGATAAAAAACGACATTGTCGAGGTAATTTCCGGTTATGTCAAACTGACGCGGAAGGGAAGTTCTTATTTCGGGCTCTGCCCGTTCCACAATGAGAAAACCCCTTCGTTTTCCGTAAGTCCCGGTAAACAGATGTACTACTGTTTCGGGTGCGGAGCCGGAGGCAATGTATTCACCTTTCTGATGGAATATGAAAACTTTACGTTTGTGGAGGCGCTGAAGCATTTGGCTGAGCGGGCCGGAGTGGAACTTCCGCAGATGGAGTATTCCAGGGAGGCGAGAGAGCAGGCGGATCTGAAAACCCGTCTGCTGGAGATCAACAAACAGGCAGCCAAGTTCTATTACTATCAGCTCCATACGGAAAAAGGAGCGCAGGGACTGGCTTACCTGAAAGGCAGAGGTCTTTCCGATGAGACGATCCGGAAATTCGGACTGGGGTATTCGGATAAGTACGGAAATCTGCTTTATCAATATCTGAAATCAAAAGGGTATTCCGATGAACTGCTCCGCCAGTCGGGCCTGTTCCTGGCCGACGAAGTGCACGGAATGCAGGATAAGTTCTGGAACCGTGTGATCTATCCGATCATGGATGTGAACAGCAGGGTCATCGGATTCGGAGGCCGGGTGATGGGGGACGGAAAGCCGAAATACCTGAATTCTCCGGAGACAAAGATTTTTGACAAAAGCCGGAACCTGTACGGACTGAACATCGCCAGGTCTTCGCGGAAAAAGAATCTGATCATCTGTGAGGGATATATGGATGTGATTTCCATGCATCAGGCGGGATTCACCAATGCGGTGGCGTCGCTGGGAACGGCGCTGACTTCGCTGCAGGCGGGGTTGATGAAGCGGTACACGGACGAAGTGCTGATCATCTATGACAGCGACGAGGCGGGTGTCAAGGCGGCTCTTCGGGCGATCCCGATGCTGAAGGGGGTCGGACTGAACACGAAGGTGGTAAACCTGCGGCCGTACAAGGATCCCGACGAATTTATTAAGGCCGAGGGGGCGGAAGCTTTTGAGCGCCGTCTGGAGGAGGCGGAGAACAGTCTGCTCTACGAGATCAGAATGCGGGAGAGCCAGTTTGATCTGAAGGATCCCCAGGGGAAGAGCGATTTCCTCCACGATGCAGCGACCCGCCTGGTGGCGATCGAGGATGAGATCGAGCGCAACAGTTACATCGAGGCGGTGGCCCGGAACTACGGGGTGACCGCCGAGAGCATGCATAAAGAGGTTGTCAAACTGGCGCTGCAGGGAGCCGGGATCCGTGAGAGCGCTCCTCCCAGATCCGGGGTTCACTCGAAAAAAGAGCGTGAGTCGGGAACAGACAAGGCTCAAAAACTGATGCTGACCTGGATGACTTCCTACCCGCAACTGATCGGCGAGATCGAGCGATATATCACACCGGAGGATTTCACGACAGCCCTGTACCGGCAGATCGCGGAAATGATCTATCTGCAGTACCATGAGGGCCAGGTCAATCCGGCCAAGCTGCTGAATCAGTTTGTGGACTCGGAGGAGCAGAAAGAGGTGGCGGGGCTGTTTAATGCCCGCATCCCGCTGGAGTCAAAGGAAGAACGTCACAAAGCTCTGGTGGATGTGATCTGTAATATGAAGGAAAACAGTATTGCTTACCGCTCTTCCCATATGGATGTGACGGATATGACGGCGCTGCAGAAACTGATGGCGGACAGAAAAATGCTGGAACGTTGGAAAGCCGGCGGCCTGTCGCTGAATGACGATTATTTTTAATTGCGCAGGATAAAATATAAACAAGCTATGGAAGGATGGAAACTCTATGGAATTTGATAAAGAAAAATTCATGGAAAAAATAAAGGGACTGGTGGCGCTTGCCAAGAAAAAGAAAAATATGCTGGAATACCAGGAGATCAGCGATTACTTTTCCGATATGCCGCTGGATGCGGAGCAGATGGAGAAGGTGTTCGATTATCTGGAGAAGAGCGGGATCGACGTTCTGCGTCTTTCCGATATGTCGGAAGACATTGACGCCTCCGCGGACGATAAGCTGCTGCTCCTGGATGACGACGACATCGATCTCTCGGAAGAGGAAGAGATCGATATGGAGAATATCGACCTGTCGGTTCCGGAAGGCGTCAGCATCGAAGATCCGGTGCGCATGTATCTGAAGGAGATCGGAAAGGTGCCGCTTCTTTCCGCTGAGGAGGAGATCAGCCTGGCGAAACGGATGGAGAACGGAGACGAGGAGGCAAAGAAACGTCTGGCAGAGGCGAACCTCCGTCTGGTCGTATCCATCGCAAAACGTTATGTGGGACGTGGAATGCTGTTTCTGGATCTGATCCAGGAAGGTAATCTGGGTCTGATCAAGGCGGTAGAGAAGTTTGATTACCGGAAAGGTTATAAATTTTCCACCTATGCGACCTGGTGGATCCGTCAGGCCATCACCCGCGCGATTGCCGACCAGGCACGCACGATCCGTATTCCGGTGCACATGGTTGAGACGATCAATAAGCTGATTCGTGTCTCCCGCCAGCTGCTCCAGGAGCTGGGACGCGAACCTACCCCGGAGGAGATCGCGGAGGAGATGCATATGTCTGTGGAGCGTGTCCGTG
Source organism: Candidatus Fusicatenibacter merdavium (assembly GCA_019115005.1). Taxonomy (GTDB): domain Bacteria; phylum Bacillota; class Clostridia; order Lachnospirales; family Lachnospiraceae; genus Fusicatenibacter; species Fusicatenibacter merdavium. The sequence goes on from DXEK01000134.1 coordinate 3,987, forward strand.
AGATCCTGAAGATTTCCCAGGAACCGGTTTCCCTGGAAACCCCGATCGGCGAGGAAGAGGACAGCCATCTCGGCGATTTCATCCAGGACGACAATGTTCCGGTTCCGGCGGATGCAGCTGCCTTTACGATGCTGAAGGAGCAGCTGGAGGAGGTGCTCGGAACCCTGACAGAGAGAGAGCAGAAAGTACTTCGTCTGCGTTTCGGCCTGGACGACGGACGGGCCCGCACGCTGGAGGAAGTGGGCAAAGAATTTAATGTAACCCGTGAGCGTATCCGCCAGATTGAGGCGAAGGCTCTGCGCAAACTGCGCCATCCGAGCCGTTCCCGCAAGCTGAAGGATTTCCTGGATTAAGGAGCGGCCATGCAGTTATCAAAACGATTGCAGGCGGTGGCGGACTTTGTGCCGCCGCAGAGCCGGCTGGCAGATGTGGGGACAGACCATGCGTATGTCCCCATTTCTCTTGCGGAGGAGAAAAAGATTACCGGAGCGATCGCGATGGATGTGGTGGATGGCCCGTTGCAGAGAGCCAGAGAGAACATTGCAGCGCACCATCTGGAAACTGTGATCGAGACGAGAAAATCTGACGGCCTGGAGGCTCTTCAGCCTGGAGAGGCGGACGCAGTGGTGATCGCTGGTATGGGCGGTCTGCTGATCTGCCGGATCCTGGAGCAGGGCCGCAAGGTGGCGGCGACGGTCAGGGATTGGGTCCTGGAACCACAGTCGGATACCGATCAGGTGAGAACGTATCTGTTAAGTCATGGATATACAATCTGCGAGGAAACTATGGTGGAGGAGGACGGAAAATTTTATCCTGTACTGAAGGTCTGTACCGGAAATGGTGAAAGCGGAGAAGGGGAGTGCGGGGAACCGTATCACCCAGTGGAGCTTCTGTATGGACGCCACCTGCTCCGAAACCGCCATCCGGTACTGCGGAGATATCTGGAAAAGGAGATCCGGACTTATCGGAAGCTGCTGGAAAATCTGTCCCGCGCTCCCGGGGACCGTGCAAGAGCGAGGGCGGAAGAGGTCGCGAAAGCGCTGGAGATGGCGGAGCAGGCATCTAGGATCGTAAACAGATAAAGGAGGCTTTATGGATCACAATATTTGTCAGGTTACCGTTGAAAATGACGTATACGATTACCCGAAGGGAACTCCTTACCGGGATATTGCGAAGGCAATGCAGAAGAAATACAGATATCCGATCGTCCTGGTCACGGTGGACGGCAGACTCCGTGAGCTGCACAAGTGTCTGGATCATTCCTGTACCATGGGGTTTGTCACCCTGGCCGACGATATCGGTCATAAAACCTATCAGAGAAGTCTCACGCTCCTGATGCTGAAAGCCATGTACCATGTGGCCGGACATGAGAAGATCGATAAGATCGTTGTGCAGTATTCCATGGGAAGCGGCTTTTACTGTACTGTGCAGGGCAGGGTATCGCTGGATCAGGAATTTCTGGATCAGGTAAAAGAATACATGACAGAACTGGCCGAACGGGAGATCCCCATCCGAAAGAAAAATGTGGGAACCCATGAGGCGAGAGAAAAATTCCGCAGCTACGGAATGCTGGATAAGGAAAAACTGTTCCGCTACCGCAGAGTG
>DXEK01000002.1 GCA_019115005.1 Candidatus Fusicatenibacter merdavium
CAAAAAAGAAATGGGCACTCGTGGTTCTGATCCTGATGGTCGTTTCCAACTTCCTGTTGTTCCGGTATCTGCCGTTCATCTCACAGTTCACAACGATGAAAGTGACGCTTACGTCAGATCATTCCGGAGAATATCAGGTGTTTTACAGCGACGATGGGATTTATTCTGCGGACCAGTCGGTGACGGCACAGTATAAGAACGCAGATGAGACGGACACACTGGAGTTTTCCGTCAGAAATATGGCATATTTCCGGATGGATTTCGGGTCGGAAGCGGCGACAATCGAAGTGGAGGACATTTCTTTCGTCTGTGCCGGAAAGACCATGAGTCTTGGGGCGGATGCGCTTTTGGAGAGTACCGAGAGAAACGACATTGCTTCGGTGGAAGAGGGGAATGGCACAGTGATTCTGACCGTTGAAGATGAGGATCCCCGGCTTGTCCTGAATCTGGAAAATTATGATGTAAAGGCATTTGTCCGGGAGGCTTCAGGGCTTCTGGATACGGTTTTCCGTGTGCTGGCCTGTGCGGCGGTCGATGTTTTGCTTTTAGGCGTTTTCTTCGTGGGACACAGTGTTAAAACGCTGTTCCGGGAGTTATACCAGAACCGCCGTCTGATCATGCGGCTTGCAGTGAATGATTTTAAAACGAAATATGTTGGTTCCTATCTTGGAATCATGTGGGCGTTCATCCAGCCGATCATCACAGTGCTGGTTTACTGGTTTGTATTTGGCGTCGGATTGAAAAGCGGCCCGGTCAACGGCAACTTTCCGTTTGTTCTCTGGCTGATCGCCGGTCTCGTTCCGTGGTTCTTTTTCCAGGATGCGCTCTCAGGCGGAACCGGCGCTCTGATGGAATATCAGTATCTTGTAAAAAAGATCGTGTTTAAGATCAGTATGCTTCCGGTGGTAAAGCTGATTTCCGCATTGTTTGTACATCTGTTTTTTATAGCGTTTATGATCTTCCTGTATGCATGTTATGGATACTGGCCGGATCTGTTTGATCTGCAGGTGTTATATTACGTGGTCTGCAATTTTGTGCTGAGTCTCGGACTGTGTTATGCGACCTGTTCCATCGTCGTCTTTTTCCGGGATACCACGCAGATCATCAATGTGGTCCTTCAGGTGGGCGTCTGGATGACTCCGATTATGTGGAATATTTCGATTATTCCGGAACGGCTTCGGGGCTTGTTTAACATTCTTCCTATGTATTATATCGTAGCAGGCTTCCGTGATTCACTGATCGATAAAGTATGGTTCTGGGAAAAACCGTATGAGACAATTTATTTCTGGTTTGTGACGGCTGCGCTGTTTGGAATAGGAACGATGGTGTTCAAGCGCTTGAAGGTGCATTTTGCAGATGTACTGTAAATCGGCAGTACACGGCGCATCCTCATCGAAACGGCGGGCTGTTTCAGATGATTGATATTGGGAACAACGGAAAATGCAGGGGCAGATAGTTTTGTCCCTGCTTTTCCTGCAAAAAGGGCTGTGAAATTTGATCCAAGTTACGGGAAAGGAATAGAAGAGAATGACAGAAAACATTGCTATTCAGGTGGACCATCTGAGTAAAATGTATAAGTTATATGACAAGCCGACCGACCGCTTCAAGGAAGCGATGGGAATTAAAAAGAAAAAATATTATAAGGAACATTACGCGCTTCGGGACGTCTCGATGGACGTAAAGCAGGGAGAGTGCGTAGGCATTATCGGAACCAACGGTTCCGGCAAGTCAACGATTTTGAAAATAATCACCGGTACACTGAGTCCGACCAGCGGAACTGTGACCGTCAACGGTCGTATCTCAGCGCTTCTGGAACTGGGCGCCGGTTTTAATATGGAATATACAGGAATTGAAAATATTTACCTGAACGGAACGATGATGGGCTTTTCCAGGGAAGAGATCGATCAGAGGCTGGAAGGAATTCTGCAGTTTGCGGATATTGGCGATTTTGTTCATCAGCCGGTGAAGACCTATTCCAGCGGTATGTTTGTCCGCCTGGCGTTTGCAGTGGCGATCAACATCGATCCGGAAATACTGATCGTGGACGAGGCGCTGTCTGTGGGAGACGTATTCTTCCAGGCGAAATGTTATCACAAATTTGAAGAATTTAAGCGGATGGGAAAGACCATTTTGTTCGTCAGCCACGACCTTGGAAGCGTCGCGAAATACTGTGACCGGGTCATCCTGCTCAACCAGGGAGTAAAGACCGCCGAGGGAAATCCGAAAGAGATCATCGATATCTATAAACAGATTCTGGTAGGAAAGAACGGAGAGGTTCCGGAGCAGCAGACCGCCGAGGAAGAAAAACCGAAAGAGATACCGGATATCCTGAAACAGGATGTTGAGGGCTCCTGGAAGAGCCACATCAAGCTGAATCCGGATCTCCTGGATTATGGTGAGAAGTATGCCGAGATCATTGATTTCTGCCTGCGGGATGAATCCGGGGATATCACTACCAGTATTGTAAAAAATACTTATTTCCAGATCTGCATGAAGGTACGATTTCACAGGATGATCCAGGATCCGATCTTTGCCTTTACGATCAAGGATCTTCAGGGGACCGAAGTGACGGGGACAAATACCATGTATGAGAATATTTCTTGCGGCCCGGTGAACGAGGGAGAGGAAAAAACGGTGGTATTTACCCAGAAGATGAACCTGCAGGGACGCAGTTATCTGCTGTCTCTCGGGTGCGTAGGGTTCAGTGACAATCGCTTTACGGTCTATCACAGACTTTACGACTGCTGTGATATCAATGTGATTTCCGATAAAAACACGGTTGGATTCTATGATATGGATTCCATAGTTCAGATTCAGTAAGGAGACAGGGATGATACTGGGAAAAAAAGAAGTCAGACGGTATGGAGTATATGTCTTTTATGACAAAAACGGAATTGCTGACGAGTATAATGATGTATTCCTTAAGGGGTTAAAGGAAGAGGTTTCCCATTTGCTTCTGATCTGCAACGGAACGATCAGAGAGGAAGACAGGGAAAGACTGGGAAAGATCGCGGATGAGGTCATGGTGAGAAAAAACATCGGATACGATGTGACTGCTTACCGGGAAGGGATTCTGCGCCCCGGTTTTGAAAAACTTTCAGAGTATGATGAAGTAGTGATCTGCAACGATACCATGTACGGGCCGCTCTATCCGTTCTCGGAGATGTTTGGAGCGATGGCGGAAGAGGATCTGGACTTCTGGGGGATCACTTCTTTTCATGAGGTGCCGTTCGATCCGTTTGGAACGATTTCCTACGGATATATCCCGACGCACATCCAGTCATTTTTCATGGTATTCCGCCAAAGTCTTGTGAAGAGCAAAGAATTTCAGGATTACTGGACGAATTTCCCGACGGTTCATAATTATGAGGAAGCGATCGGATTTCACGAAGCCATTTTCACGAAGAAATTTTCAGATTTAGGGTATCGCTGGAAAACATACGTTGACAGTGCGGATTTAGAGGGATATACGTACGATCCGCTGAGGGATTTCCCCAGGTATGCTGTGGAGGAACAGAGATGTCCGGTGATCAAGAAACGCTCGTTTTACCATGAATATGGCGAGGCGATGGAGCGCAGCGGCGGGGAAGCGTCCAGAGAAGTTCTGGAGTATATTGAGCAGGAACTGTCCTACGATACGGGTCTGATCTGGAAAAATCTGCTGCGGACACAGAATCAGGCGGATCTGAAGAAGAGAATGCACTGGAACTTTATCCTCTCGTCAAGAATGAAAAAGCCGTCCGGGAAAAAGAAACAGAATCTGAAGCTGGCGCTGATCCTTCATATCTATTATGACGATCTGGCGGGATATTGCCGCAGCTATGCGGAGAATATGCCGGAGGGAACAGACGTGTACGTCACAGTTCCCGATGAAGAAAAACTGCAGCGTGTGCAGAAGGCTTTTGAAGGGTTTCCCTATCACACAGAATTCCGTGTGACAGGAAATATCGGACGGGACGTCGCACCGTTTATTGTCGGCTGCAAAGATGTGGTGGATCGTTATGATCTGATCTGTAAAGTACATGATAAACGTGTCTATCAGGTAAAACCCATGTCTCTGGGGCAGTCCTGGTCCTATAAATGCTTTGAAAATCTGTTGAAAAACAAAACGTTTGTGGAGAATGTCATCACGGCGTTTGAGGAAAATCCTTTCCTTGGGATGCTGACTCCGCCGATCCCCAACCATGGTCCTTATTATCCGACGACGGGAAAAGGAGAGTGGGGAGAAAATTTTGAGACGACCAGAAAACTGGCGCAGACGTTGAACCTTCATGTAAATCTGGACCGCGAAAAAGAGCCTGTGGCACCGCTCGGGTCTATGTTTTGGGTGCGGCCGAAGGCGCTGAAATGTCTGTTTGCTCATGGCTGGCAGTATGAGGAAATGCCGAAAGAGCCGATCGCAGACGACAATACGGTTCTGCATGCGATCGAACGGATCTATCCGTTCTGCGTACAGGAAGAAGGGTATTATCCAGCCTGGGTAATGGCGGACTCCTATGCAGAAATCGAGGTGGATAATTTCCGGTACATTAACCGGGAACTGGAACAGGCGGAAATGTCGAAAACAGGCGTCCGGAGTTTCCGGGAACTTCTGCAGGCAGTCAAAGATCTTCGATCCTGAAAGGAGAAAAGGGATGAAATTAGAAAAAGAATATGTCAGGCGCTGTGCGATTTTTCTGTTTTTTGATGCGGAAGGCGTGGTGGATGACTATGTAATAAAAATACTGGAAGGTCTGCGGCCCCGTGTGGAGCATATTCTGACGATCTGCAATGGATATGTAAATGCGGAAGGCAGAGATAAGCTGAAAGCTGCTTCCGATGATTTTTACTGCCGGGCAAATCTGGGGCTGGACGTAGGGGGATACCGGGAAGGATTATTCTATCTGGGATTCAAGAAACTGGCCGAGTATGATGAACTGATCATGCTGAATTATACGTTTTTCGGGCCGGTATATCCGTTTGAGGAAATGTTCGACACGATGAAAGAGAGAGATGTGGATTTCTGGGGGATCACCAAGCATCACATGGTCGATCCGGATCCGTTCGGGATGATTTCCTACGGGTATCTGCCGGAACATATTCAGTCTTTCTTTCTGGTACTTCGTCCCAGCCTGTTCCTCAGTTATCAGTATAAGGACTTTATTTTTAATATGCAGAATCCCAGAACGTATACGGACTCTATTGTCGGATATGAGACGATCTTTACCAAACATTTCTCCGATGAAGGTTTTCAGTGGGATGTTTACGTCAATACCGATGAGTATGAGGGATATGCGTACTGTCCGAATCTTTTCTATATTAAGGAACTGTTGGAGGAAAAGCGCTGTCCGATCATTAAAAGACGTTCTTTCTTTACCGATTACTCGGACTTTATGCTGAATACCTGCGGAGAACCATCGGTAAAACTCCTGGAGTTTCTGAGAGAGCATCCGGTTTATGATGAAAATCTTATCTGGGACAATATCCTTCGCCTGGAAAATCACAGTGAAATACATCGCGTCATGCATTTCAATTATGCACTTCCGGTCTGGGGTACAGACTATGCACCGGAAAAGGGAAGTGCGGTCGTATGTATTCTGGCCGGGTCTGTGAAACGGATCCGCTGGTACCATAAATATCTGAAACAGCTTCCTGCGTGGGCGGACTGCTGTGTGATCGGAAAACCGGAAGAATGCCGGGAGACAGCGCGTTATCTTGGAGCGTCTGCCCTGGAACGTCTGAAAATTGTCGAGATGGAAGCGTTTGATTATCGTCAGGCGCTGATCCTTGCCGCTGAATCTTCGAAAGATTACCAGTATGCAGGAATTCTTTTCCTGGCGAATGTAGAGCAGCAGGAACCTTACAGCAACGAAGTATCTCATCAGTATGCTGACTGGGAGAATATGCTCGGAACAGAAGCGTATCTGTCGAACCTTGCGGAAGTTTTTGAAAAAAATCCCAGACTGGGCCTGATCGTTCCGCCGATCCCGGACTATGGAAGTCTGTTTGCAAAGATGGAAGACGGCTGGATGGGACGATATGAAAAGGTCTGTGCCTTGTTAGACCGATGGGAGATAAAAGTTAATCACAGGAGAACGAGCGAACCGCTTGTTCCGGCGGGAGGAAGTTTCTGGATCCGCTCAAAATATCTGCAGCAGATCGGAGAAAAGCTGAGAAAGACAGGAGAGGAATTTGATACAGAGACGGTACTTCTTTCGCTGCCGTTCGCGGTGCAGAAGATGGGAGCCTATACGGGAGTTGCCTACAGTGATCATTATATGCCGATCATGATCACCAATCAGGATTACAGAATGAGAGAGAACAATAAGGTTGTCTTTGAAAAGTACGGGCCGAATTATCTCAATGTATGTACCAAAAATATCAGAGACGGAGTATTCCGGGAGGGAGGCAGTCAATGACAGAAAAAATCGGTGGAGTCATCCTGAATTATGACTATTATAGCGGACAGGATCTCTACAGCGATGGAGACGCGGTGGAGGAAAAAATTCTTTCCATTGTAAAGAAAGAATCCGGCTATGAATTTGTAAATGATGCCTATGGAGAGTGGGCGGTGATGTATCACCTGAGCCGTCAGAGGGAAAATATTGTTGAACCGATGGACATCCGGAAAACAGACGAAGTGCTTGAGATCGGAGCGGGAATGGGAGCAGTTACCGGGGCGCTTGCCAGAAAATGCCGGAAAGTGGATTGTATTGAACTTTCCAAACGCCGCTCGCTGGTCAACGCTTACCGGCACAGGACGCTCAGCAACATAGAAATCCTGGTGGGAAATTTTCAGGATATCCGTCTGGAAAAGAAGTATGACGTGGTTACGCTGATCGGTGTGCTGGAGTACGGATACCATTATATTGATTCCGAACGTCCATACGAAGATTTTATCCGGAAGGTTTCTTCCTGCCTGAAACCGGGAGGAAGGCTGTATGTTGCGATTGAAAATAAGCTTGGCCTGAAATATTTTGCCGGATACCATGAGGATCATCTTGGCCGTCCGTTTGTCGGACTTGAAGGGTATCGGAAATCCGACAAAGTAAAAACCTTCAGCCATTCCCAGCTGAAACGCCTGCTCCTGGAGAACGGATTTGCGTCCACATACTTTTATTATCCGTTCCCTGATTACAAGCTTCCGACCGTGATTTACAGTGATGATGTGATAGAAAACGTGGATATTGATTTTCCGGAACAGAGCAATTATGACTTGCCGGTGCTTCAGAATTTCAATATGAATAAAGTATTTGAGAGTCTGAAAGGCGCTTCCGAGCGCCGGATGCTGGCCAATTCGTTCCTGGTGGAAGCCGTAAAGGGGTAAGTGAAATGAGAAAAGATTTGATCAAATTCAGTGATGAGCGGAACAGAAGAAACAGTATCCGCACAACCATTCTGCGGGATGAGACCACCGGAGAAAAATTCGTGGTCAAAGAGGCGATCTATCCGGAAGGTGAAGGTCATCTGCAGGATATGATACAGTATAAAAAAGCGTTGGACGAAATGTTTCCGGAAGTGCGGACATGCCCGGTGGAAGAGAGGGACGGCGCGCTCTGGTTTGAGTTTGTGAAAGGGGAATCGCTGGAAGACCGATATCGCGCCTGTGTAAAAGAACAGGATAAAGTGGGATTTCTTCAGCTCCTGGATTATCACACCTCTCTGATTGCCGGCAAAGAAGAGAACCGCTGTGTATTTCACAGTAGTCCCGAATTTACGGAGGTTTTCGGCGAATGCCGGGAACTGGAAGGAAGCGAAGGACTGAATGTCGCCAACTTTGATGCAATCGCCGGAAATATCATTTTTCAGAATGAGGAACCATGCTTTATTGATTATGAATGGGTATTCCTGTTTCCGATGCCGAGAGAGCTGGTGCTGTTCCATTGTATCAGGGACCTATATTTTCATCTGCCGTCGCTGGAAAAGTTTTATCCGCTGAAGGAGGCGATGGAATATCTGCGCATCCGTTGTCCGCAGGAGATGTTGGACGAAGCGTATGGAAATTTCCATCATTATGTGATCTGTGAAAACGACGGAGCGAGCTTTGCCGGTGCGAAAGCGGGGGCTTTGAAAGAGCGCAGAGATGTTCAGTATTATATGAATGACGCTGCCTATGCCCGCAGAGAGTGGGAACAATGCGCGAGAAACTGGCAGGGAGCGGTTCAGCGCAATGCGGAGATTGAAAAATACTGGCAGCAGGCCTCACAGGCGAATTATCAGTTAAACGCAAGGCTGGTAAAGGCGGAGGACGCGCTTGCAGGGAAAGAACAGAAATATAACGCCGAAATACGCCGGCTGACCGAGGAGAGGGATATCTGGAAACAGGCGTATGAGACAGTGGTGAACTCGAAAACATGGAAGGCTGCACAGAAACTGAAGAGAACGCTGGGGAAAAAGGTATGAAAAAGGAACGTCTGATCTACCTGGATGTCATAAAGGCGATCGCTCTGGTTTTTGTGTTTTCCTGCCATTTCACCAGGAGCCTGGAGGCAAATGGTGTCGGGTTTGTCTGCAAAGTGCTTCCGGACCAGATTTTTGACCTTTATATCGGTTCTTTCGGCGTGACTCTGTTTTTCATTGCATCCGGAGCGTCGCTGATGTATGTATACGGTGAAAAGCTGGACTGGAAAGTTTACCTGAAAAAGCGGTTTACCGGGATCTATCCGATGTTCTGGATCGCTTTTCTGACGGCAACTTTTATCTCGTTCTTTCGGGACGGCGGAATCAGAAAAGGCGTTCCGGGCTGGAAGATCATTTTCAGTATTCTTGGGATCGATGGAAACACTCTGTGGTGGGGGATGAACTTTTACCGCCTTGGCGAATGGTTCCTGAGTGTGATCATCGCATTGTACCTGTTGTTTCCTCTGCTGCGGATCGGCGTGAAAAAATTTCCTGCCGTGACAATGGCGGCTTCGCTGGTGATCGCAGGGCTTTGTATTTTATTTTTTCACAGCCAGATGCCGACGGGATGCTTTGTCCTTTCCCGGATCGCGGAGTTCGTTTTCGGTATGGTCATGATCTGGTACTGCCCGAAAATAAAAATCTGGCAGTTTGTGTCCGGAGTTGCGCTGATGGCGCTGGCCGCCATTTTTAATCCCGGCAGATACAGCGATATGATCCAGACGATCATGATCGGGATCGGCGCCTATTGGGGACTCGGGTTTGTATTCCAGAAAATTCCGCTGGGACGTGTAGTGACCAGGATTGTTGAGTTTCTTGCCGCTTACAGCTATGCGTTCTTCCTGACGCATCATTATCTTCTGGAGTGGCTGACCGCAAGGTTTACGGGGATTACTCTGGAACGTGCGGAAATCTATCTGTTATATGCGGGATGTTTTGTCGTGACGATCTTTGTGTCGATGGGACTGGTGAGAGTCAACCGCGCGGTTCTCGGCGTTTTTTCTCCGGTGAAAAAGGAAAAACCCGAGTGACCTTTAGCCGGCCGAATGGCTGCGAACCGGATTCTGCCGGCAAGACCAAGGCGTAGAGAGAATCTGAAAAAGGAAGAAAGGAAAGAGGTGTCATGCAGCAGGAAATTTATGAGGTCGTCCGCGACCGCTTTCATCTGCTGAAAGAGAATCTGTATATTCTGCAGGGATATTGGCCCAAGGAATATCAGGCGGAAGCGTTTCTGGATAAAAAACAGATACCGGCAGAGATCAAAGTCTGGGAGCATGTCAGTGCGCTGGAACGATTTAAAGATCTGGACAAGAGTGCAGGTCAGAATATTACAATGGCGGTAACTCTGCCGGAAACTCTTGGCGGATACCGCAAGCTTTATGTGTATGGGAGAAAAGGGAACCGAAGGTTTTTATGGTTTACCGTCTCTGCCCGTGAATTGGAGCGCAGAAGAGGCAGACCGGAATACTTTATGGAAGAGGAGCAGGTCGATGTTCAGGAAAATGTCGTTCGGCTGCGCGGCTGGGCGATCTGGAAAAAACCGGTGAAGATCATAGTATGTGACGAAAAACATCAGAAGATTTCGGCAAATGTCCAGAGAATGAACCGGCCGGACGTCTCTGAAATATTTAAAGAGGTGGAAGAAGAGCAGAAATCCGGATTTTATCTTGAATTCCCAAAACCGGAAGGAAAGGTATGTTACCTGCTTTTCGGGGCTGACGGAGGGAAGGCAGTCTATCCGGTCGTTTTGTCCAGGGATCAGATCCTGCGGAAAAAACTGGAGCGATCTTGGAAAAAGGGAACCCGTTACCTGAAAAGCCATGGAGCGCCGGCTCTGGCTGCAAAGGTGACGAAGAAAGTATTCGGAAAAAATCAGCGCCCGGTGGATTACAGAGAATGGCTTCCAAAGCATCTGCCGGACGCCCGGGAACTGGAAGAGCAGAGAAAGAAGGAAAAAGAGTTTTCCTGCCGTCCCAAAATATCTGTGATCGTCCCTCTGTACCGAACTCCGGAAAACTATCTGGATGAGATGATCCGGTCGGTTCAGAGACAGACTTATACGAACTGGGAGTTATGTCTTTCCGACGGAAGCGGGAAGGATTCTCCGATTCGGGAAAAACTGGAGCAGTATGTCCGGCAGGATGCAAGGATCCGCTGTGTTTTTCACGAAGAGACGCTGAGAATTTCGGAAAATACAAATGCCGCGCTTGCAATGGCAGAAGGCGATTTTATCGCGTTTATGGATCATGATGACGTTCTGACGGAGCATGCACTGTATGAATGCGTCCGGAAAATCAATGAGGAGCCTGATACGGAAATCCTGTACAGCGACGAAGATAAAATGTCGATGGATGGACATAAATTCTTTCAGCCTCATTTTAAACCGGATTTTAACCCTGACCTTCTCCGGACGGTCAATTATATCTGTCATCTGTTTGTTGTAAAAAAGGAACTCCAGGAACGTGTCGGCGGACTGCGCAGGGAATACGATGGAGCACAGGATTACGACTTTGTACTGCGCTGTACAGAGTCGACCACGAAGATCTGTCATATACCGAAAATCCTTTATCATTGGCGGAGTCATGAGAATTCCACCGCCGAAAATCCGGAGAGCAAGACGTACGCGTTTGATGCCGGCCGCAGGGCAGTGGAAGAGCATTATCGCCGCCTGGGGATTCCGGCGACGGTGGAAATGGGAGAATTCCCCGGCCTGTACCGGACCCATTATCACTGGCAGGAAAAGCCGTTGATCTCGATCATTATCCCGAACAAGGATCATATCGATGATCTGGAGCGCTGCATAGAGTCGATCGATTCGAAATCTACTTATCGGAATTATGAGTATGTGATTGTAGAGAATAACAGTACAGACGACGCGACGTTCCGGTATTATGAGAGACTGGAGCAGGAAAAAACGAATGTACGGGTGATTTATTACAAAGGTGCGTTTAACTTTTCCGATATCATGAATTACGGCGCGGCAAGTGCGAAGGGTTCCTATTACCTGCTGCTGAACAATGACACGGAGATCATCAATCCGGAATGTCTGGAGGAAATGCTCGGTTATTGTATGCGGCCGGATGTCGGCGCTGTGGGCGCCCGGCTCTATTATGAAGACGATACGATCCAGCATGCGGGAGTTGTGATCGGGTTTGGCGGAATCGCGGGGCATTGTTTCGTGCTTCAGCCAAGAGGAAGCACCGGATATTTTCACAGGATCATCTGCGCCCAGGATTACAGCGCTGTGACTGCCGCCTGCATGATGGTTCCGAGAGAAGTTTTTGATGCGGTGCAGGGATTCTCCACAGAACTGGCCGTCGCGTTCAATGATATTGACTTCTGCCTGAAAGTACGGAGCATCGGAAAACTGATCGTATATAATCCGTATGCAGAACTTCATCATTACGAATCAAAGTCCAGAGGTCTGGAGGATACGCCGGAAAAAGTGGCCCGTTTTAACCGGGAGATTGCGGTCTTTGAGAAACGCTGGCCTGAGATCTTACGGGACGGGGATCCGTATTACAATCCTAATTTGACGCTGGACAGCCAGGATTTTTCGCTGAGAAGGATCTGAGGCAGTCAATGAAAAACGCCGGATACCAAGCGGCGTGGAATGGAGATTTTATGAAAAAAAAGTCTGCCGTAAACAGAAGGTCGCTGTGCATACTGGCCCTGGTGCTGCTTGCCAGCGGCCTTCTGGTTTACTGGAAGTATGTATTTGGAAATCAGCTATTTGTGTTTAATGATATCGGTTCCGATACCATGCAGCAATATGTGATGCACTATCAGACGATCATCAACCATGTGCGTGACGGAAATATTTCGTTCTGGGATTTTAATAATGGCTTCGGAACCAATCTGTTTCAGCTGAATCTGTTTGACCCGACGCTGGACCTGCTGTATCTGACCGGGATCCTGACGGGAACGGAACATTTGCTGTACTATTTGGTATATCTTCAGATCTTCCGGATGATCCTGGCGGGAGTTTTCTGTTATATCTTTCTCTCGCAGTTTTCTTACGGCGACAGAAGTAAAATGGTGGCCGCTTATATCTATGGACTGAATGGCTTTATGATGGTCTGGGGGCAGCACTACCAATTTGGGATCGCGCTGACGTATCTGCCGTTCCTTTTATATTTTCTTGAGAAATCGCTGAAGACAAAAAAATTCTATCTGCCGCTCTGTGTGATGTCCTGTCTGCAGATCGTCTACAGTTTTTATCTCGGATATATGGCTTTCGCGGCGGCGGGGATTTACCTGATCTTCCGGCTTTGCTATCTTGAGGGAATGACTGTCCGGGAAAAATTGACAATGTTTGCAAAACGGGTGGGCAGTATGTTCCTCGGAATCGGGATGGGCGCCGCCGCGCTTCTTCCCGGAGCTTATGTGGTGTTCGGGATCTCGACGAGAATGGAGGCGGACGGAAGCTTTCTGCAGAAACTGAAAGCGATGTTTACGCCATATCCGCTGCAGTATTATAAGACGCTGGTTCTGAAATTCTTTTCCGGGCACCTGAATGGAAGGAATGCCGACTATAACGGCTATATGAACTATTACGAGGACCCGAATGTATTTTTCGGAACGTTGTTCCTGATCGTTCTTGTCCAGTACGTTTTTCTGTTTTGCAGAAAGAGTCAGTGCAGGAAAAAGAAGATCGCGGGAATCTGTGCGATCGTTCTGTCAGCGGTGATTTATCTGCTTCCGTTGGGAGGAATCGCGTTCAATGGCTTTGCCTCTTATCCGACCCTGCGGTTTACCTTTGTCTTCATGCCATTCTTTGCATTGCTGACAGCCGACGTCCTGGAACGTATCCTGGTAAAAAAGGAGATCAGCCGGATCGGTCTGATCCTGTCGGCAGTTATGATCGCGGGGATCTACCTCTACCGTCTGACAGCCGTGGAAGGGACTACTTTCCGGGTGAATGTGCTGGCGCTGACGGTCACGGGAGTTCTGATGGCAGGTGTGCTCTGGTGGTGCGGAACAAAGCGCACACTGCGTTTTCGAAACATACCGTATTATGTTCTGTGTGTTCTTGTCGCGGTCAACATGCTCTGCGAGGGGTATACCTCCGCGGCAAACCGGGTGACCGTAGAGAAAAACTCTTCTTATTTCTCAGAACTATATCTGGAAGATATTCAGGACGCGCTTGCCTGGCTGCGCGAGACGGACGATTCTTTCTATCGCGTGGAAAAGGATTTCAACTCTGTGACGTATTGCATGGATGCACTTGCGCAGGATTACCGCGGGATCAGTACCTATAATTCAACGATGAACGGAAATCTTCAGTATTTTTTGAAGACTTATTTTCCGGAAGTACTGTGGGCCAACGAGTCGCATATCCGGTTCTGTCAATATTCCTGGAATCCGGAATTTGCCTCTCTGTGCGGGATCAAATATCTGCTTTCCAGGGATCCGGATCTCACCACACCAGGATATCACAGAATGGAACAGCAGTTTGGGTCCATCTATATTTATCAGTTGGATATTATGGAGAGTTTCGGAAAATACTTTTCAGCGACCGTGACGGAGGAAGAATTTGACAGTCTTCTGGAGGAGGAGCTTCCCGCTGTGGCGATGAACCGGGTTCTGGTCCTGCCGGAAGATGAGGAACAGATGAACGGAGAAGGAACCGGCTCAGTATCTGTACAGGATACCGGAAATGACAGTTATCTGACAGGAACGGTCCGGTGCGACAGTGACGGATATGTGATGCTTCCTGTCCCCTATGAAGGCGGATGGAGTGTATATGTAGACGGGGAGGAGACAGAACTGGTAAAGGCCGATTTCGGTTTTATGGCTTTCCGCGTTGACGTGGGAGATCACAGTTTTGAGTTAAAATTTGCCCCTCCTCTGTTAAAGGAAGGGCTTATCGTAAGTGCAGTGTGTTGGTTAGCGGCGCTTCTTCTTGCGCTTTTTGTTTTTCTTAAGTCCAAGAATAATAGCGACAATACCCGCAAGGATCATAAGGCTCAGCACGCCGATTAAAAGATAGGAAATGCCGGAGAAATCATCCCGGGCAGACGTGTCTGACGATTCCGGCAAACTGGGAGATTCTGAAGGAGAAAGTGTAGTTTCGTTTTCGCCTTCGGAATCTCTTTTTTCGTCTGTGCTGCTGGCTGCGCCAAGGTATTGTCCCTGATAAGAATATGTAGCGGTCGCGGTCTGCCCGTCAGAACCGGTATCCTCGACGGTGAGGGAGGAAAAATCGATGCCATTGGGTAGCACGACGGATCCGGCCATGCCGCTCTGCTGCGCAGCCACATCCACAAGCGCGAAATTGTTGTATCCGTAATCCATCAGGGAAATCGTATCGGCTGTCGACTGCCCTCCGTCGGAAGATTTCATGACGACACAGATGAGCGTCATATCATTGCGTTCGGTGCAGGTGACGAGGGTACTGCCTGCCTCATTGGTGTTTCCCGGCTTTCCGGAGAATGTTCCCTCGTAGTAATAATCTCCGGGAACCATCATCGCGTTATGCGTGGATAATGTCCGCTCGCCGGACATATTTGTTGCCGGTATCGTATAGTTTAAAGTCCCTGTGATGGTCAGAAATTCCTGATTTTGAATCGCGTATTTCATGATCAGCGCCATGTCGTGGGCCGTCGTATAATGGTTTGCGTCGTGAAGGCCGCTGGCATTGGTGAAATGTGTGTTCGTACAGCCGATCTCAGCCGCCTTTGCATTCATCATATCGGCAAAGGCCGCTTCACTTCCGGCAACCTGGATGGCGATCTGGCATGCCACTTCGTTCGCGGATTCGAGCATCAGTGCGTAAAGACATTGCTCCATCGTAAGAACTTCACCGGGTTTTGCGTCTATTTTCGCATTGCCGGGGACTGCAAGGGCGCAGGCAGTGTCGGTAAAAGTAACGCTGTCTGTCAGACTGCTGTTCTCCAGAGCAACGACAGCGGTCATGATCTTTGTGATACTTGCAGGATATCGGACTTCATCCATTCCCTTGTTGTAAAGGATTGCGCCGGTGGATGCTTCCATCAGCACGGCCGTTTCACTGTAGATCAGAGACGGACCCGGCGGCCATCCCGGAATGGTATCGGTTATCGCATCTGCAGCGAAAAGTTTTGCCGGACCTGCAGCGACGGTCAGGAGCAGACATAAAAACACAGCGGCAAGTCTTCTCAGCTGCCGTTTCAGGTGCAGAGACATAAAAAATCCTCCTTTGTAATATGGACATTTGACGAAAAATCGCAACTGTTTCATGAGTTCAAACAAACTTTAGTATACCATAGGTTTTTCGTAAGGAACAGTAGGATTTTCTTAATTTGCAAAAATTCATATTTCGGGGTATAATAGAGCAATATTATTGCTGTATCACCTGCTGCCGAAACATGTCGGTCAGCGGAGTGAGGCAAAAACCAGAAAAAAAGAGGTTTCCAGATGATAGAATTCAACAGGGCCCCACATGTGGGTACGGAAGAAACTTACATTGAGCAGGCGATTGAGGGAGGAAAGCTGTGCGGGGATGGTCCCTTCACAAAAAAGTGTTCTGCCTGGATGAAGGAGCATTTTCAGTCCGGGGAAGTTCTTCTGACGACGTCTTGTACACATGCGCTTGAGATGAGCGCATTTTTATGTGATATTCATCCCGGGGACGAGGTGATCATGCCGTCGTACACGTTCGTGTCCACGGCCAACGCGTTTGTGCTTCAGGGGGCGAAAATCGTGTTTGTGGATATCCGCCCGGATACCATGAATATTGATGAGACAAAGATCGAAGCCGCGGTGACGGAGAAGACCAGAGCCATCGTGCCGGTCCATTATGCCGGCGTCGCATGTGAGATGGATACGATCCTGGGGATCGCGAAAAAGTACGGGCTGAAGGTCGTGGAGGATGCGGCGCAGGGGGTGAACGCCTGGTATAAGGGCCGTGCGCTCGGGACCATCGGCGACTTCGGATGCTACAGCTTTCATGAGACGAAGAATTATACGATGGGAGAGGGCGGAGCGCTGCTGTTCCAGGAGGAGAGTTATCTGGAACGTGCGGAGATCCTCCGGGAAAAGGGAACCAACCGGAGTAAATTCTTCCGCGGACAGATCGACAAATATACCTGGATGGATTACGGATCTTCCTATCTGCCCGGCGAGCTGAATGCGGCGTATCTGTACGGACAGCTGCTGGCGTGTGATAAGATCAATAAAAAGCGGCTGGAGCTCTGGTACCGGTATTATCAGGGCCTTTCGGATTTGAAAGAGGCGGGATGGATCGAGTTGCCGACCGTTCCGGAATATGCAGTACATAATGCGCATATGTTCTACATCAAGGCGCGGGATCTGGAGCAGAGGACCCGCCTGATCAGCTGGCTGAAGGAACATGGGGTGATGAGTGTTTTCCATTATATTCCTCTCCACAGCGCGCCGGCCGGAAGAAGGTTCGGCCGCTTCTGCGGTGAAGACGTCTACACGACGAAAGAGAGTGAGCGTCTTCTGCGGCTTCCGATGTTTTACAATCTCCGGGAGGAGGATGTGGACAAGGTGATTCGGACGGTCCATGAGTTTCCGGATTTCAGATGACAGCAAGTAAATAAGTAAGGAGAACGAAGAGTGGCTTTAAACAGCGTGGTACGCTTTCTGAAAAAACTGAAACCGTATAATATTCAGAAAGGACTCAGGTACCTGAAGCATTTCGGGTGGAAGGAATTTCTGGTTCGTCTGTCGGAGCGGATGGAACCGGAGGAGGTTCCCTACGGTCCCTGGTACGAGGAACACCGGGCAAAGCCGGAGGAACTGGAACGCCAGAGGAAACAGTCTCTGGCCTGGCGGAAAAAAGGATCGGAGGAACAGCCCTGTGTGTTCAGTATCGCTGTGCCGGTGTTCCATACGCCGGAGAAATTTCTCTGTGAGATGATCGAGTCTGTGCAGGCGCAGTCGTTTCCTTTCTGGGAACTGTGTATTGCCAATGCGGCTCCGGAGGATGAAACCGTGGCGGAGGTTCTGGAGAAGTATTGCCGTCAGGATCGAAGGATCCGCGTGCAGAATCTGGATGAGAACAGAGGAATTTCCGAGAATACCAACGCTGCACTGGAGATGGCGCGGGGAACGTTTGTGGGACTTCTGGACCATGACGATCTGCTGGCGCCGGATGCGCTGTACGAGATGGCGTCGCGTCTGGAGAAGGATGCGGGGATCGATGTGTTTTATACCGACGAGGACAAGGTGACGACGGATCTTTCGGAACACTTCCAGCCGCACTTGAAGCCGGATTTTAATCTGGATCTTCTCCGTTCCAATAATTATATCTGCCACTTTTTTACCGTCCGGAGGGAGATCGCGGAAAAGATCGGCGGTTTCCGGCCGGAATTTAACGGTGCACAGGATTATGATTTCATTTTCCGCTGTACGGAGCAGGCGGAAAAGATCGTGCACATTCCGAGGATTTTATATCACTGGCGTGTCCACAGCGCTTCCACTGCGGATAATCCCGCCAGCAAAATGTACGCTTACGAGGCGGGAAAACGGGCGATCGAAGGTAATCTGGAGCGGACCGGGACCAAAGGCGAGGTCTCGCTTCGCCCGGATTACGGATTTTACGACGTCCGCTACCCCGTTCAGGGAGAACCCCTCGTGTCCATTCTGATCCCGAACCGGGACCAGAGAGAGACGCTGCTTCAGTGTATCGAGTCGGTGCGGAACAAATCCACCTGGAAGAATTTTGAGATCCTGATCATTGAAAATAACAGTCAGGAAAAGGAGACGTTCGACTGTTACCGGGAACTGGAACGGGATGAGCGGATCCGCGTGATCACCTACCCGGAAAAGACGTTTAATTATTCCGCGATCAACAATTTCGGCGTCCGGGAGGCACAGGGAGAGTATCT
Source organism: Candidatus Fusicatenibacter merdavium (assembly GCA_019115005.1). GTDB lineage: Bacteria > Bacillota > Clostridia > Lachnospirales > Lachnospiraceae > Fusicatenibacter > Fusicatenibacter merdavium. The sequence continues at coordinate 18,216 of DXEK01000002.1, forward strand.
GCTGTTTCTGAACAATGATATCGAGGTGATCACTCCCGACTGGATTGAGCAGATGCTCGGAAACTGTCAGCGTCCCGAGGTCGGGATCGTCGGAGCAAAGCTGTATTATCCGGATGATACGATCCAGCATGCCGGTATCATCATCGGGATCGGCGGGATCGCCGGACATGCGTTCCTTGGACTTGCCCGGGCAAAGAGCGGTTACCTGCATAAAGCGTCGCTGCAGATGGATTACAGCGCGGTGACGGCCGCCTGTATGATGATGAAGGCGGAGGTGTTCCGGAAGATCGGGGGCTTCGAGGAAAAACTGTCCGTCGCGTTCAACGATGTGGATCTTTGTCTGCGCACAGTCGGGCAGGGATGGCTGGTGGTCTACAATCCTCATGTGGAGATGTACCACTATGAGTCGAAATCAAGGGGTGCCGAGGATAGTGAGGAGAAGGTCCGCCGGTTCCAGCAGGAGATTGAATTTATGCGGACCCGCTGGAACCGTCTGCTGAAGGACGGAGATCCGAACTATAATCCAAATCTGACACTTTCCAAATGGAATTATTCTCTGAGGGGACAGATGAAAAAATAAGGGAGCACGGCAATGAAAGAAGTAGCGATCGTCATTCCGAATTACAACGGAATGCAGTATCTGGAGACATGTCTGACGTCTCTCGCCAGACAGAGTTTTCGTGACTTTACCGTATATCTGGTGGACAATGGTTCCACTGATCAGAGCAGAAGCTATGTGGCGGAGCATTTTCCTGAAGTGAAATGGATCCAGCTGGATCAGAATTACGGGTTCAGCCGGGCGGTCAATGAAGGGATCCTCCACTCCATAGAGCCCTATATCGTTTTGCTGAACAACGACACGCAGGCGGAGGAAACGTTTGTGGAGGAGCTTCTGCAGGGGATCCGGCGCCATCCGAAAGCGTTTTCTGCGGGGGCAAAGATGCTTTCCTGGCAGGAGCGTGATAAAATCGACGATGCAGGGAATTACTATAACATGCTCGGCTGGGCGTTCGCGCGGGGAAAAGGCAGTGCCGAGACCCGGTATCAGAAGGAACAGAAGGTGTTCACCGCGTGTGCCGGGGCAGCGATCTATCGGCGCAGTCTGCTGGAGGAGACCGGCCTGTTTGATGAGGAACATTTTGCCTATCTTGAGGATTTGGATATCGGCTACCGGGCGCGGATCCTCGGATATGAGAACTGGTTTCTCCCTGAGGCCAGGGTGTATCATGTGGGCAGCGGTACCAGCGGATCCAGATATAATCTGTTTAAAATCCGCTATTCCTCCAGAAATAATATCTATCTGATCTATAAAAATATGCCGATGCTTCAGCTTCTCCTGAACCTTCCGGCGCTGACGCTGGGATTTCTGGCGAAGCTGGTGTTCTTTGCCTCCAAAGGGTACGGCAGGGAGTATGCGGCGGGGATCAAAAACGGTTTTTCCATCAGCAGGAAAAAGGAGAATCGTGCAAAAAAGGTCAGATTTTCCTTTGGACACCTCTGGAATTATATTGTAATTCAATGGGAACTTTTTCTGAATGTTTTCCGACGTTTTCTGCGATAAATGTTACAAAATATTATAAAATATTACGAAATATTACAAAATTCAAACGCTGTAAAAAAATATTTTGTTGCTCTTTCAGCGAAGTTATTGTATAGTAATGGGAAAAGAGAAAAAACAAAAAACAAGCAAGAGTCGGTCAGGTGAAAAAATTTGGTTAATGACAATCAGAAATATTTTAATCGGCTGCAGATGCTGATCGATGGAGCCGTAATTGTGATCTCTTATGTGCTTTCCTGGTATTTATATATTGAAAAACCGAGAGATATCAGGTTTCTGGAGCGGGGAGTTCTTCCGCCTCAGACATATATGATGGCGCTGCTTTTCATCGTCCCCTGCTATCTGATTTTATATCACGCATGTAATTTATATACTTCGAAGCGTTTGGTCGGACGAAGACTGGAGATCGCAAATATCGTAAAAGCAAACACGATCGGCATGCTGATCCTCAGTATGTTGATCTATATGCTGAAGATCATGCATTTTTCCCGGGGTGTATTCTGGGTATTTTTCGTGACAAATCTGGTGGCTGAGATCATTGTGAGAAATGTGATCTACTACTGTATGAGCAAAATGTGGAAGAGCGGAAAAAATCAGAAACAGATCTTGATGGTAGGATACAGCCGCGCCACGGAAGAATATATCGACCGGATCCTGGCAAACCCCGAATGGGGATACGTGGTCCGGGGGATCCTCGACGATCATGTGACGGCGGGAACCACCTACTGCGGGATCAAGGTGCTGGGAAGGATTGAAAATCTGATGGTGATCCTGCCGGAAAACCGGCTGGATGAGATCGCGATCACCCTTGGACTGAGCGAATATTACCGGCTGGAGGAGATCGTGGCAATGTGCGAGAAATCCGGTGTCCACACACAGTTTGTCCCGGACTACCATAACATTATTCCGACCAAACCCTACACGGAAGATCTTCAGGGACTGCCGGTGATCAATATCCGGTATGTGCCCCTGAACAATACATTTCTGGCTGCGATCAAGCGTCTGGTGGACATTTTCGGCTCACTGGTGGCGATCGTTCTTTTTTCTCCGGTCATGCTTTTTTCCTGTCTGGCGATCAAGCTGACCTCGCCGGGACCTCTGATCTATAAGCAGACGCGGGTGGGACTGCACAACAAACCGTTCGAAATGTACAAATTCCGCTCCATGGAAGTGCAGCCGGAAGAAACGGAGAAGAAAGCCTGGACGGTGAGAAATGACCCGAGGGTCACCGGATACGGGAAATTTATGAGACATACAAGCATTGACGAACTTCCGCAGCTGTTCAATATTCTGAAGGGGGATATGAGCCTGGTGGGTCCCCGGCCGGAACGTCCGTTTTTCGTGGAAAAATTCCGCGAGGAAATCCCCAGGTATATGGTAAAGCATCAGGTACGGCCCGGCCTTACCGGATGGGCGCAGGTGAACGGCTACCGGGGAGATACGTCGATCCGAAAGCGCATAGACTGCGATCTGTATTATATTGAGAACTGGACATTGGGACTGGATTTTAAAATATTGTTCCTGACCTTTTTCAAAGGTTTTATCAATAAAAATGCCTACTAAAGAAGGGGAATAAAACCATGTCAAAAAAGAAAGTAAACAAGAGAAGCCACAAATACAGAAGGCGACGCAGAAGGCGCATCCTTTTCGGCGTCGAGATTTTTGTTCTCGTGCTCCTGGGTGTCGGACTGTTCAGTTATATGTGGCTGAACAATGTCATGGGCAGAATGCAGACGCAGGGACTGGATACGACAAAGGTCGCAGTCAACAGTGAAGTCCAGCAGAACATCGAGGCCATGTCCGGAAGCCAGATCATTGCAGTGGCCGGTCTGGACGCCAGAGGCGCCGCGATGGACGGAAAAGAAGACCCAGACGGTCTGCGCAACAGCCAGAACAGCGATACGATCATCCTGCTGTGTATTGACCATGACAACAAAGAGATCCGCATGGTTTCCGTCATGCGCGATACGTGGATGAATCTGAGTACGCCGGGAGACGGCTACGATTTTGCAAAGGCGAATTCCGCTTACAACAAGGGCGGCCCGGAGGGGATGCTCTCCATGCTGAACACAAATCTGGATCTTGCCATTGAAGACTATGTGTCTGTGGACTGGAAGGTTCTGGCGGACGTGATCGATGTGCTCGGCGGTCTGGACATTGAAATGCGGAATGCGGAGTGTATCTGGGCGAACGATTACAATAAAGATGTATCCGCCGCTCAGGGGGTAGAATACGAGCCGATCGAATATAATGAAGATGAGGACGATGAATACCGCGAAGTACACCATCTGACCGGAGCGCAGGCGGTTTCCTACGCCCGGATCCGAAAAGGCGGAGGCGATGATGCCCAGAGAACGGCCCGGCAGCGGCTTGTGATCAATCTGATGATGGAAAAGGTCAAAAAGAGTCCGGATAAGATCCCGGCGATCATAGATACAGCGGCCGACAATATTTCGACGAGCCTGGAGACCAGCGAGATCATCCAGCTCGCGTACAATGCGGTGACATATACGATGGGCACATCCTATGCGTTCCCGTTTGAACTCTGTTACGGAGAGCATATCATCGATGCACTTGGCGTGGATGTGGTGATCCCGGTAACTCTGTATACAAACGTGACAGAACTGCACGAGTATCTGTTCCCGGGTGTGGAATACACGCCGTCGTCTGTGATCGAAGATTACAATTATTATATCGTACAGCAGAGCGGATACGGTGAGTCGAAGATAGATTCTGTGCTGCATCAGGGCCCGGGTTCAGAAGCAGCCACCCAGGTAACCGGGACAGCAGAATAAAAGACAGCGCGACGGAGAGAGACCAATGAATGAACCGATTGTTGATATTTTAATACCGACATATAAACCAGGGCAGGAGTTCGAAGAACTTCTGCTTGGTCTTTTAAGACAGACTTATCCTGTGCGGCAGATACTGATCGTAAATACGGATGAGTCCAGGTGGAACCCCAAATTTGAACGTCTGGTTCCGAATCTCTGTGTGGAACATATCGACCAGAGAAATTTTGATCACGGAGGGACCAGAAAGGCGATGGCGGCTTCCAGCGATGCGGATCTGCTGATGTTCATGACGCAGGACGCCATTCCGGCAAACGCCGAACTGGTGGAAAAACTTGTGATGCAGTTTTCCCTTCCGCAGGTTAAAGCGGCTTACGCGAGGCAGCTTCCGAAGAAGGGCTGTTCTGTGCTGGAGGCTTATACCCGCAGTTTCAATTATCCCAGAGAGAGTGATATCAAGGATTGCGGAGACCTGCCGCAGCTGGGGTTGAAGACATTTTTCTGTTCCAATGTATGCGCGATGTATGACCGTAAAGTATATGAGGAACTGGGAGGTTTCGTCAGCCGCACGATCTTTAACGAGGATATGATCTATGCAGCGGGATTGATCGAGGCGGGATATTCTATCGCATATGCGGCGGAAGCGATGGTTTACCACTCTCACAATTACGGATGTATTGCACAGATGAAACGAAATTTCGACCTGGGGGTTTCCCAGGCACAGTATCCGGATATTTTCAGAAAATACCCTTCGGAGGGGGAAGGCATCCGTATGGTAAAACAGACGGCGGCCCATGTCTGGGAGATCCGCAGGCCGTGGCTTCTGGTGCCGCTGTTTTTCCAGAGCGGATTTAAATATCTGGGTTACCAGTTGGGAAAGCATTATCGGGTCCTGCCGCGGGGAATAATCCTGCGCTGTACGTCGAACAAAACATGGTGGAGATTCCGGAAAAAAAGAAAGAAAAAGGGATACAGCAGTTCAGCCGGTTGAACTGTCACAAAAAAATGTAACAGAGATCAGGAGGCGAAGAATCTATGTGTGGAATTGTAGGATATGTAGGAGAACATGAGGCGGCGCCGATTCTGCTGGACGGACTGTCAAAATTGGAATACAGGGGATATGATTCGGCGGGAATCGCCGTGTTTGATGGAGAGAAGATCAATATGGTGAAGGCGACGGGCCGTTTGAAGGTTCTGGAAGAACTGACACAGAACGGCGCTGTCCTGCCCGGAACGTCGGGAATTGGGCACACCCGCTGGGCGACTCACGGCTGCCCTTCCGATGTGAATGCACACCCTCATTTCAATAAAGACCAGTCGATCGTTGTTGTCCATAACGGAATCATCGAAAACTACGTAAAATTGAAAAAGAAAATGGAGAGCAGAGGCTATCAGTTCGTATCGGAAACGGATACGGAGGTGATCGCTCATATGCTGGACTATTATTACAACGGAAATCCGCTGGATACGATCGTAAAGATCATGCACAGGGTAGAGGGTTCCTATGCGCTGGGGATTCTGTTCAAGGACCATCCCGGCGAGGTCTATGCCGTGCGCAAGGACAGTCCGCTGATCGTCGGCGCGGGAAAAGAAGGAAACTTTATCGCTTCTGATGTTCCTGCAGTTCTGAAATATACCCGTGACGTATATTTTATGGAGAATGAAGAAATTGTAAGGCTGACAAAAGATTCTCTCTGCTTTTACAATATTGATGAAGAAGAACTGGAGAAAGCGTCCGTACATATCGACTGGGACATCAACGCGGCGGAAAAGGGCGGTTACGAACACTTTATGCTGAAGGAAATGCATGAGCAGCCGAAGGCAGTCAGCGACACGCTGAACCCGCGCCTGAAAGGAAACGATATCGTCATTGAGGAACTCGGGATGTCGGATGAGGAGATCCGCGCGATCCGGAAGATTTTTATTGTGGCCTGCGGTTCCGCCTACCATACGGGCGTAACGGCCAAATATGTTTTTGAAGGTCTGGCGAGAATTCCGGTGGAGGTGGATCTGGCCAGCGAGTTCCGGTATCGGAATCCTATTTTTGAGGAACATACGCTGGTGATCATCGTCAGCCAGTCCGGCGAGACGGCGGATACGCTGGCGGCGCTGCGTGAGGCGAAGGCGAAGGGCGTTCGCACGCTGGGGATCGTAAATGTTGTGGGCAGTTCCATCGCCCGGGAAGCGGATAATGTCATGTATACCTGGGCGGGTCCGGAGATCGCGGTTGCGACGACGAAAGCGTACAGCACCCAGCTGATCGCTCATTATCTGCTTGCGATGAAGTTTGCGAAAGTGCGCGGGACGATCGGAGATGCAGAGTTTCAGAGTATGCTGGAGGATCTGAAACAGATACCGGAGCAGATCTCGCTTCTCTTAAGCCACAAAGAAAATGTACAGCGGTTTGCCAACCGTTATCTCGCGGCGGAGCATGTGTTCTTCATTGGAAGAGGTATTGATTACGCGATTTCGATGGAAGGCTCACTGAAGTTGAAAGAGATTTCCTATATTCACTCGGAAGCGTATGCGGCCGGAGAACTGAAACACGGGACGATCTCCCTGATCGAGGACGGCCGTCTGGTGGTTGCCGTTCTGACACAGCCGTCTCTGTACAAAAAGACACTGAGCAACATTCAGGAAGTAAAGACCAGAGGAGCGTTTGTGATGGCGGTCACCAACGCCGGAAATATGGAAGTGGAAAAAGTGGCGGACTATGTGATTTACCTGCCGGAGACCAACCCGTATTTCACCAACTCTCTGGCGATCATTCCGCTGCAGCTGTTCGGCTATTATGTGTCCATCGGAAAAGGGCTCGATGTGGATAAACCGAGAAATCTTGCAAAATCAGTTACGGTAGAATAGTCTTTCAATATTTTTTTAAAATTTTATCACAGAATGAACACATTTCATCGTTAGAATATGTTTTGTAAGATGAAAGAGGGGAACACCCCGATACGAGAACGATGAAAAGAGGGAAAAGCCATGAGCGAAGATTTCAGAAAAGAGACAGAAGGATTTTCATCTGAGGAGAGTACTAACGTTCCGGAAGCATCACAGGGTGCGGAGGAAGCAAAGACATATACAAGCCAGGAAACTCAGCATACAGACAGCCAGGAGAATACTTCTGCCGGCCAGGAGGTACAGAAGACAGAGATTCCGAACGGACGTCCGGCGCCAGGAACCACATACAGCTGGGTAAACCCGAAGCTGACTGGTGAGGAACGGAAGGAAGACAACAGCGCTTCCTACACCGGCCAGGCGGAACAGAATACGTACCATGGAACAGGGGAGAGCACACAGCACTTCTCCGGAACAGCACAGCAGAATGGACAGAGCGGACAGTACAGCGCTGGCAGCACGCAGACATCTGCGGGCTTTAGCCAGAGCAGCCAGCAGTCCGGTCCGGGCAGTCAGGGTACCTCTTACGGCACACAGGCGCAGCCGAACGGACAGCAGCATCACAGTTATCAGTCCTATCACATCGATACGCCGCAGCCGGAAGCCGCCCAGACGAAAAAGAAAAAAGACAGGAAGGTGAAAAAGCCGATGTCATTAGGAAAGAAATGGGGAATGGTGATCTCCATGGCAGCGGTTTTCGGTATTGTAGCCGGCGGAGTGTTCACGGGAACTACTATGCTGGGCGCACAGCTGACGGGAAGCGGAACACAGAGTACAGTAACGATCCCGACCACATCGACAAATACGACAGCGGCACAGAGCAGCGGTTCCACCAGTTCAGGCATGAGTGTAAAAGACGTCGCGTCAAGCGCAATGCCGTCGCTGGTTGCAATCTCCACCACTACTGTGGAGGAGGTACAGACCTTCTTCGGAACGGCCAGCCAGGAAGTACCGGCCAGCGGTACAGGAGTGATCGTCGGACAGAATGATGAAGAGCTTCTGATCGCTACAAACAATCACGTAGTCAGCGGAGCCACTCAGCTGTCGGTAAGCTTTATCGATGATACAACGATCGAAGGCCAGATTAAGGGAACGGACGAGACCAACGACCTTGCGGTAGTAGCCGTAAAACTGAGCGATATTCCGGATGATACTCAGTCGCAGATCAAAATAGCGACAATGGGAGATTCCGATGCGCTGGAAGTCGGAGATCAGGTAGTAGCAATCGGAAACGCACTCGGATCCGGACAGTCTGTTACCTCCGGTTATGTCAGCGCTCTGGACCGCGATGTGACGAGCACCGATGAGACCACAGGTCAGGAGACCACCTCCGAAGGGTTGATCCAGACAGATGCAGCCATCAATCCCGGAAACAGCGGTGGTGCACTTCTGAACATGAGCGGAGAACTGATCGGGATCAACGAGGCAAAGTATTCCTCAACGGATGTAGAGGGAATGGGATTCGCAATACCGATCGCCAAGGCAGAGCCAATCCTGGAAAACCTGATGAGTCTTACCACCCGCTACAAAGTTGACGATTCGGACGCATCCTACATCGGAATCACGATGAAAGATGTAGAAAGCAATGTCAGCGAGGCATACGGAATCCCGGCAGGCGTGAGAGTAGAGAGCGTAGTAGAGGGAAGCCCGGCAGACGAAGCGGGGATCAAAGTAGGAGACATCCTGACCGGATTTGACGGAAGAACTGTATCCAACTCCACCGGCCTTCAGGAGATCCTGTCCTACTATGCAGCAGGCGAGACCGTCGACATCACCGTACAGCGTGCAGACGACGGCGAGTACAAAGAAAAAACACTGACCATCACTCTAGGGTCCGCTTCCGACAAACCGACAGAAACCGAGAAAGAGACAACGATTCAGAACCCATTCGGAAGATAAAAAATACAACCGCAGCTTTCAGACATTACCCAAACCGATCCGGAACTGAGAAAAATAAAACCATCCCATCTGGACAGACAACAAAAAGAAAAGCAGCGGAAAACCTGAAACAAAAAAGATCAGAAAAAACACAGCGGTGATATTTGTGCTGAATCAGCAAAGCCAAATATCACCGCTTTTTATGAATATCAAATTTCCACGGATCCGGCATGATATAAAAGAGTAAACGCACTTCTCCTATCGCCCTCCACACACAGGAGAGGAAATGGCACGGCGGCGGAGGGCAGGCAGAGCGGGGCTGAGACAGGGAG
>DXEK01000135.1 GCA_019115005.1 Candidatus Fusicatenibacter merdavium
GGGACAGATCAAAGTGAATGTAATTCGTGAAAGCCGCGTAACTGACTACGCGAAGTAACATCTGATCAAAGCGTGAGGATTAGACAGAAAGACGATGAGAGGCTGAGGCCGTCGGGAAAACCGATGGTCCTCGGCTTCTTTTTTTTGCTCTTCTCTCATATATTGAAAGGGACGGTAACGATTTGAGTGATCTGTGAAGTGCAGCCGCGGTTATAGCCGGACGGTTACAGAAAAATGAAGAAGGCGGCGGAGGGTTCTGTGAGAAAATTTATCAGACGTGAATTTTTTCCATATTGGAAGTTGTTCTTACTCTTGTTTGCAGTGGGGTTTGCGCTGGGTACAGTCTTTGCGAACGTGGCGTACCGGAGCAGGGGACAGGATGTGATAGAACTGCAGTTATTTTCACTGGAAAACTTCAGCTCTTCACAGTTTTATAATAAAGATTATTTCTTTTATCTTCTTCCGCGTCGGCTGATGGGGATGGCGGGTGTACAGGTGATCGGTGCAACGGTTCTCGGAACACCGCTTGTGATCGCGGAGCTTCTGATGTATGGTTTTTTCTGCGGGACGTTTCTCGGGATCGTTCTGCTGCAGAATGGGATTCGCGGAATACTGCTGTTTGCGGCGGCGCTTTTGCCTCAGTATCTGATCTATGTGCCTGCGTTTCTGGGAATGTTTACGGTGATCTGCAGTATGTCGGGACAAGTGAAATGGAGAACTGCCTTTTTTGGAAGGAAAGCGGTGCAGTACTGTCTGTGGTGCGTTCTGTTCCTGACGATCATCCTGTGGGGGATTTTGTTGGAAGCATACGTCAATCCGCTGCTCCTGCAGTGGCTCCTGAAAAGTTAACAAAAAATTTACAAATTCAAAATTACCATATGTGGTAGACATAATTCGACGATATCCACAAGATATTAGAATTTGATGGGTTTAGCATTTTTTTGAAAGGATTCTGTGGAGAAAAACTGAATTGCAATTTGAAAAAAATATGTATATAATAATTCACAGAATTTTTGGAAAGGTAAAAAGACATGGCTGCATTTTATGAGACAGGTCTGTCTGCTGTAATATGATGCTGGAAAAAGAAGAAAGCTGGAAAATCAAAGATGCGATCTGGGAATTTATCAGTTACCTGCACACGGTGAAGAAGACTCCCCATAATACGGAGGTGTCCTATGAACACGATCTCAGAAAAATGGAACGTTACCTGGCTGAACAGCAGGTAACGGAACTGAACGCGGTAACGGAAACATTTCTGAATTCCTATATGCTGTACCTGGAGCGGGAACAGATGGCTCCGGCAACTGTTTCAAGAAATGTGGCTGCGATCCGAAAGTTTTATCAATATGTGCTGCGGCAGCATTATGTGACAGAGGATCCGTCGGAAAATCTGAGGCCGCCGAAGGTGGAACGGAAAATACCGGAGGTGCTGTCGGTGGAAGAAGTGGATCTGCTACTCAGCCAGCCGGACAGTTCGACGCCGAAAGGGATGCGCGACAAGGCGATGTTGGAGCTCCTCTATGCAACCGGGATCAGGGTCAGTGAACTGATCCATTTAAAGAGGAACGACCTGAACATCCGGTTGGGGTATATCAACTGCGCGGAGCAGGAGCGGGGACGTGTGATCCCGTTCGGAAGCGCGGCAAGGGCTGCTTTGGAACTCTATCTGCAGCAAGGAAGAAAAAAACTGCTGCGGGAGAATGACTGTGAGTACGTGTTTGTCAACTGTTCCGGGAAACCCATGAGCCGCCAGGGATTCTGGAAGGTACTCAAGGTCTATGGAAAAGAAGCCGGCATCACATCGGACATCACTCCGCATATCCTGCGCCATTCGTTTGCTGCGCATCTGCTTCAGAACGGAGCAGATCTGAAAAGCGTGCAGGAAATGCTGGGCCATTCCGACATTTCCACAACACAGATGTATTTGAATATGGGAATTTATCAGATGCGGGAAGTGTATGACAAATCCCATCCGCGAAAATAGAAAAGGTTAAGAAACTGCCGTAACAGTCCAGTCAACTGAACTGTTACGGCAGTTTTCTGTCAGGCGCCTGTCCGTGCAAGCACGGCAGGCACTTTGCTTTCGGTTTTCTATTCGGCAGCCGTTTATACCAGATCTGCGATCGTATAAATGAGCGCTTCCGTATCCTCCCATCCGAGGCAGGGATCTGTGATAGATTTTCCGTAGATATGGGTGCCGCAGCCGATCTTCTGATTGCCGGGCTCCAGATAACTCTCGATCATCACACCTTTCACCAGTCCGCGGATATCGTCGGAGTACTGGCGGTTATGCATTACCTCGCGCACAATACGGATCTGTTGTTCGTACTGTTTGTTGGAGTTGGAATGATTGGCGTCAATGATCACCGCCGGGTTTTTTAGGTGGGTTTCGCGATATTTTTCCAGCAGAAGCTGAATATCTTCGTAGTGATAGTTCGGAATGGCGTTTCCGTGTTTGTTGACCGCGCCGCGGAGGATCGTGTGGGTCAGCGGGTTGCCGGTGGTTTTGACTTCCCAGTTCCGGTAGATAAAGGTATGGGATCCCTGCGCGGCAATGACGGAATTCAGCATAACGGAAAAATCTCCGCTGGTCGGATTTTTCATGCCGGCCGGTATATCCAGGCCGGAGACTGTCAGGCGGTGCTGCTGGTTTTCCACGGAACGGGCGCCGACCGCAACGTAGGAGAGGATGTCTGACAGATAACTCCAGTTGTCCGGATACAGCATCTCGTCTGCGGAAGTCAGACCGCTCTCCTCGATGACACGCATATGCATTTTGCGCATCGCGATCAGTCCATGGAGCAGGTCCGGCTTTTTCTCAGGATCCGGCTGATGAACGATTCCCTTGTATCCCTCTCCGGTCGTCCGAGGTTTGTTTGTGTAGACACGAGGAATGATGATCAGCTTGTCGGAAACTTTATCGGCGACTTTTGCCAGACGGCCGACGTATTCGCAAACAGCATCTTCGTTGTCGGCGGAACAGGGACCGACGATCACAAGGAATTTATCGGATTCTCCGGTGAAAACTTTGGCGATCTCTTTGTCACGCGCAGTTTTTACAGAGACTGCATGGGGACTGAGCGGATACTGTTCACGGATTTCCGAAGGCGTTGGAAGCCGTTTTTCGAAATTGAAACTCATGGTAATCTCCTTCTCTTTATAGTATCAGAAATGGTTTATCGTACACGCTGAGCCGGCGTTTCAGCCGGAAATACAGCATTCCCATTATAATACAAAAAAGTACGGCTGTCGATATTCTTTTCGGAGTTTCACGAAAAATGGGGTTACCGTTTCCTTCGCAGAATGTTCCGGGGCAGCAAAGGTCTTAAGAGGAGCAAATAGACACAGGCGGCGGTTCCCACTTCCAAAAACAGTACGGTGAGGGACGACAGCGGAAGTGGCTGCAGAAACTGTCCCAGGAACAGTGTACAGCCCGCAGCCGCGGCCATTGCCCCAGAGGGGATCAGCAGATCTGACCATGCATGGAACGAAAAGAAAACTTCCCGGTAAAGCGATGCGAGCCGCAGAAAAGTGGTCAGGATTTCGCTGACTAGCATACCGATCAGGTATCCTCGAATGCCCTGGATCGGGACGGCAAACCAGACAAAGACGATCCGTATGCTGTGACCGGCAACGTTCTGGAAAAAAACCTGCCGCGTTTTCCCCAGCCCCGTCAGGATGCTGGACAGTGTGGCGTCCAGGTACAGAAACGGGCAGAGAAAAGCCAGGATCCGGAGAAAGACTCCTGCATCATCGTTGTGAAACAGAATGGTCCCCATGGAATTACCGAAGAAGAAAAAGATCCCCAGGGAGAAGATCCCGAGATAGAGACAGAAGCGGATCGTCTGTGCTGTGGTGGAAGCAATGGAGGAGCGGTTTCCTGCCGCCTGATTTCTCGCTACGTCCGGCATAAGTACGACGGAGACAGAGTTGGTGATGGTGGACGGGAAGAAAATCAACGGCATCGCCATCCCCGTCAGGACACCGTAGATGCTCAGCGCTTCAGCGGTTTCCATGCCATTGGCGAGCAGGCGGCCGGGGATCAGAGTCGTCTCCAGGCTGTGAAGAAGGCTCATACAAACTCTGTTTGCCATCAGCGGATAGGACATGAGAAGCAGCAGTTTCAGATATGCAAACGGCTTTGTCAGGGTCCGGATCCGATAGCCGAGATGCAGAGTTTCAAGCCGGATCATGATCAGCGAGAAAAGGCAGGAGACCAGATCCCCTGCCAAGGTGCCCAGAACAGCCAGCAGCGCGGAGGGAGTTCGTCCTTCCGACAGGAAGATCAGGTAAATGATATAGGAAGCCATGACCCGTATGATCTGCTCCAGAAGCTGACCGAGCGAGGGGATGGCAGTTTTGTTCCTGCCGTAATACCATCCGGCAATGCAGGAGTGGACCACGGACAGAGGAAGGGAAAAGGCCAGAACCTGAAGAAGCGGAACGGTGCGGCTTTCGCCCAGGAATCCTTCCCCGATAGGAGCGGCAAAAAAGTAGAGGATTGCCGCGGAGAGCAGCGACAGAAGGAAGGAAAATACCGTCCCGGTCACAAGAAAATGGAGAGCACTGGAGGAGTCCTTTTCTGCGGTTTTTGCGGCAATGAAGCGCGAAAGGCTCGTCTGGATCCCGGCGGAACAGACGGATAGCGCCATGGAGTAGACCGGAGAGACCAGCTGAAAAATCCCGAGTTGTTCCGCACCAATGGCGTGGGAGAGGAATATTCTGTAGAAGAATCCTATGATTCTGCTGATCATCCCCGTCAGGGTGAGGATGAAAGCACCGATGAGTAAAGTTTTTTTGCGTGACAATAGAGACCTCCGGAATTGGATCGGATCGATTATTACAGAATATGTGAAAAACATGCTTGACAGAACAAAAGGCCGGTGCTATCCTAAGAAAGAAATAATTCCGATCAGTTTTGTCGGAATTAAAAACTGCAGAGGATCTGCCGGGGAGATTTTGTGACAGGAACCGTGGCAGACTGCAGAGGATCAGGAAGTAAGAACGGGAGGAAAGGATGAAATTATCGACGAAGGGAAGATACGGTCTGCGGGCGTTGATCGACCTGGCGGTTCACGGGGAGGAAGGTGCGGTCTCTGTGCAGAGTATCGCCGAACGGCAGAAAATTTCGGAGAGTTATCTGGAGCAGCTGGCAAGGCTGCTGAAGAGAGCCGGGATCATCAGCAGTGTCCGGGGAGCAAAGGGCGGATACCAGCTGGGGCGGCCTGCGGAAGAAATTTCTGTTGGGGATATCCTGCGTGCGCTGGAAGGAAATCTGGATGCAGTCACCTGTCCGGTCAATGAGGGAAGCGGAAACTGTGAGGAAGCGGATTGCTGCGTAGCGCGGTTTGTGTGGAAGCGGATCAACGACAGTATTACCCAGGCAGTGGATACGATCACTCTCGGCGAACTGGTGCAGGAAAGCAACCAGCTCAACTCCACGGATGATTCACAGGCCGACGGAGAGAGCAGATCGGGAAGAGCCTGCGGCAGAGGCTGACGGATCGGATGTATAGGAACCATCGTCCCGTTTCAAAAATAAAATAACACAGCAGTGAACAGCAGCGAATAAGCAGAAGGAGGCAGAAAATGATTTATCTGGATAATGCAGCGACAACGAGAACAGCGCCGGAGGTTGTGGAGGTGATGCTTCCCTACTTCAGCGAATATTACGGAAACCCGTCCAGCATTTATGAAATAGCGGGAAAGAGCAAAGAGGCGATCACAAAGGCTAGAGAGCAGATTGCGGAGGTGATTGGAGCACGTCCGGAAGAGATCTACTTTACGGCCGGAGGAACGGAGGCAGACAACTGGGCGCTTGTAGCGACCTACGAGGCGTATGCGTCCAAGGGGAATCATATCATTACGACAAAGATCGAACACCATGCGATTCTGCACACCTGTGAATATCTGGAAAAGCAGCGCGGGGCGCGGATCACTTATGTGGATGTGGATGAGAACGGGATTGTCAAACTGGATGATCTTCAGAAAGCGATCACCCCGGAAACAATCCTGATCTCCGTGATGACTGCAAACAATGAGATCGGAACGATCCAGCCGGTGGAAGAGATCGGAAGGATCGCCAGAGAGCACAATATCTTTTTCCACACCGATGCGGTACAGGCTTTTGGCCAGATCCCGCTGAATGTGGATGAATGCCATATCGATATGCTCAGTTCCAGCGGACATAAGATCAATGGACCGAAGGGAATCGGATTCCTTTATATCCGAAAAGGCGTGAAGATTCGCTCCTTTATCCATGGCGGAGCACAGGAGAGAAAACGTCGGGCGGGAACAGAGAATGTGCCGGGGATCGTCGGATACGGCGCGGCGGCAAAACTGGCGGCGGATACGATGAAAGAGAGAACGGAGAAGGAAAAAGAACTGCGGGATCACCTGATCCACAGAATCCTCACAGAAGTTCCCCACAGCCGTCTGAACGGAGATGCGGCGAAACGTCTGCCCAACAACTGCAATATCAGTTTCGAGTTTATCGAGGGCGAATCCCTGCTGATCATGCTTGATATGAAGGGGATCGCGGCGTCCAGCGGCTCCGCCTGTACTTCCGGATCTCTGGACCCCTCTCATGTTCTGCTGGCGATCGGACTTCCCCATGAGATCGCACACGGTTCTCTGCGGCTGACACTCAGCGCAGAAACCACCAGGGAAGATATTGATTACACTGTGGACCAGATCAAAGAAATCGTGGCAAGGCTGCGCAGTATGTCGCCGCTCTATGAAGATTTCCTGAAAAAACAGGGGAAATAATGCGGCAGTTCAGCCGACTGAGCTGTTATAAAAGAAATACAGGAGGAACAAAATTATGTACAGCGATAAAGTGATGGATCATTTTCAGAATCCGAGAAATGTAGGAGAGATCGAAAACGCCAGCGGCGTAGGCACTGTAGGAAACGCGAAATGCGGAGACATCATGAGAATGTACCTGGATATCGATGATAACGGTGTGATCCAGGACTGCAAGTTTAAAACCTTCGGCTGCGGCGCTGCAGTCGCGACAAGCAGTATGGCGACAGAATTGGTAAAGGGAAAGACGATCCAGGAAGCACTGGAAGTTACCAATAAAGCGGTGATGGATGCACTGGATGGATTGCCGCCGGTGAAAGTACACTGTTCTCTGCTGGCAGAGGAAGCGATCCATGCAGCTTTGTGGGACTATGCAGAGAAACATGGCATCAAGATCGAAGGGTTGGAGAAACCGAAGTCGGATATCAGCGAAGAGGAAGAAGAGGAAGAATATTAAGCCATGGCAAAGAAAAAAGTAGTTGTCGGGATGTCCGGCGGCGTAGATTCCTCGGTGGCCGCCTACCTTCTCAGGGAGGCGGGCTATGAGGTGATCGGAGTGACCATGCAGATTTGGCAGGATGAGGCCGGGACGGCCGTCGAGGAAAACGGCGGCTGTTGCGGCCTCTCGGCTGTCGATGATGCGAGGAGAGTCGCGCAGCACCTGGAGATACCCTATTATGTGATGAATTTCAAAAAAGAGTTCCGTCAGCATGTGATGGATTATTTCGTGAACGAATACCGCTGCGGAAGAACTCCGAATCCCTGCATTGCCTGCAATCGATATGTCAAGTGGGAATCCCTGCTGCAGAGGAGTCTGGCCATCGGAGCCGACTATATCGCCACAGGCCATTACGCCAGGATCATACACCTCCCCAACGGAAGATATGCAGTTCGGAATTCCGTTACCGCGGCAAAGGATCAGACGTATGCACTGTACAGCCTTACCCAGAAACAGCTTTCCAGGACGCTGATGCCTGTGGGAGAGTACACAAAGGACGAGATCCGGGCGATCGCCGAAAAAATAGGGCTTCCGGTAGCCCACAAAAAAGATTCCCAGGAAATCTGTTTCGTTCCGGATAACGATTATGCTTCGTTTATTGAGAGAGAGACCGGAGAAAAGCCGCTCGTCGGAAACTTTGTCAATACCAGGGGAGAGATCCTTGGGACCCATGAGGGGATCACCCACTATACGGTTGGCCAGCGCCGCGGGCTGAATCTTCCGATGGGACATCGGGTTTTTGTACTGGAGATTCGGCCGGAGACCAATGAGGTCGTGATCGGAGAGAACGAAGAAGTATTTGCCGGCGGATTGAAAGCCAGTCATGTCAATTACATGGGGATCCCGCCGCTGGCTGTCGGGGAAGAATTTCCCTGTACGGCGAAGATCCGCTACGGGCACAAGGGTTCTCCCTGTATCGTAACGCGTACCGGAGAAGACGAAATACAGTGCGTATTCCCGGAGAAAGTCCGCGCCGTTACGCCGGGGCAGGCTGTCGTTTTTTACAGGGACGGCTATGTGGCCGGGGGCGGAACTATTATAGAGAAGATCCGGGAGATTTGACCATATCAGACACAGGAGGAAATAGGATGATCGCTGACTGCCACATGCACACATGGTTTTCTTCGGACAGCGTGACACGTCCGGAAGAGATGATTGAACAGGCGGTCCGTCTAGGCATGACGGAACTGTGCATTACAGACCATTACGATATGGATTATCCGGTAAATCCGGAGACGGGAGAAATGGAGTTTCAGCTGGATACATTGACGTATCGGGAAAAGATTCGGGCCTTACAGGAGCAGTACCGCGGCCGCATCGCCATTCGTTTTGGCGTGGAGCTTGGCCTGCAGACGCATCTGAAAGACCGGCTTCGCACCTATGTCCGCCAATGGCCGTTCGATTTTGTGATCGGTTCCATGCATCTTCTGGACGGGAAAGATCCTTATTATACAGATTCTTTTCCTGATATGAGCGACGAAGAAATGTACCGCTTGTATTTTCGGGCGACAGCTGAGAACCTTCGCAGTTTTCATGATTTCCAGACGCTTGGACACCTGGACTATGCGACGCGTTACGGGAAACGGAAAGCGGCGGGATACAACTGCGGCGAATACCGGCAGGAGATCGATGAAATCCTGCAGCTTCTGATCGAATATCAGATCGCCCTGGAAGTCAATACAGGAGGGCTGAAATACGGTCTTGGATATCCCAATCCCCATCCGGATATCATCCGCCGCTACCGTGAACTTGGCGGAGAACTGATCACCGTCGGCTCTGATGCCCACGAACCGCGCTATGTGGCCTACTCTTTTGACACCGCTTCCGCGTTGCTGAAAGAGGCAGGTTTCCGCTACTATACTCTGTACGTCGGACGGAAACCGGTTTTCCGCAAATTATAAAATATCAGAAACAGTTCCGCTGGATCCGTGCTTTTAATGCGCAGACCCGGCGGAATTGCTGCAAACCAAAGGGGTATGGCCAGATTTTCACAACCTCTCAACTTCACGTATCGGCCGGCAGAAATTCAGGGCAGACCGCCGCTCACGGAAGGGGACAGCTCCCGATGGCCCGGAAAGCTCGGCGATTTGCCCTGTCGGTACCTGTTTTTTTCTTTTTGACAGGATATAAAAAAATTTTTATATGCTTTTGAGCAAAATGGGGTTGAATTTTCTCCGGGAATTAGGTAAAATACGAATTAAGGTTGATGTTTCTTTAACAAAGTACTGAGACTTTTAAAACATCCAAAAAACACTTTTTAGGAGGAATTAAAATCATGGCAGTAAAAGTAGCAATCAATGGTTTTGGCCGTATCGGACGTCTGGCATTCAGACAGATGTTTGGTGCAGAAGGTTATGAAGTAGTAGCAATCAACGATCTTACATCCCCGAAGATGTTGGCTCATCTGTTGAAGTATGATTCATCTCAGGGTAAATACGCTCTGGCTGATACTGTAACCTCTGATGAAGATTCCATTACTGTAGACGGCAAAAACATCAAAATCTATGCATTCCCGGATGCAAACAACTGCCCATGGGGAGAGCTTGGCGTAGACGTAGTTCTGGAGTGTTCCGGATTCTATACCTCCAAAGAAAAAGCTCAGGCACA
>DXEK01000136.1 GCA_019115005.1 Candidatus Fusicatenibacter merdavium
CCGCTCGGAGGTCTTGAACAGATCGGAATGAATATTACTGTCTTTGAATACGAGGACAGTATTATTGTTGTGGACTGCGGTCTGGCTTTTCCGGAGGATGATATGCTGGGGATCGATCTGGTTATCCCGGACGTGACCTATCTGAAAAATAATATTGACAAAGTAAAAGGATTTGTGATCACCCATGGCCATGAGGATCATATCGGTGCGCTTCCCTATGTGCTGAAGGAAGTGAATGTTCCGGTTTACGCGACGAAACTGACCATCGGCCTGATCGAAAATAAACTGAAAGAGCATGGAATGCTTCGGACGACCAAGAGAAAGACGATCCGACACGGACAGTCGATCAATCTGGGCGCTTTCCGTATCGAATTTATTAAGACCAACCACAGTATTGCGGACGCGGCGGCGCTTGCGATCTACTCTCCGGCGGGCATTGTCGTTCATACCGGAGACTTTAAAGTGGACTATACGCCGGTGTTTGGGGACGCGATCGATCTGCAGCGTTTTGCAGAGATCGGAAAGAAAGGTGTTCTTGCGCTGATGTGCGACAGCACCAACGCGGAGCGTCCCGGTTTTACCATGTCGGAACGGACGGTCGGTCGCACCATCGACGGACTGTTCGCGGAGCACAGAAACAGCCGTATCATTATTGCGACCTTTGCCTCTAACGTGGACCGTGTACAGCAGATCATCTACTCTGCTTACAAATTCGGGCGAAAGGTCGTTGTGGAAGGCCGCAGTATGGTCAATGTCATCTCGACGGCCCAGGAACTTGGCTATATCCAGATCCCTGAAAACACACTGATCGACATTGAACAGATGAAGAATTATACCGATGAACAGCTTGTGCTGATCACGACGGGGAGCCAGGGAGAGTCCATGGCGGCGCTGTCGAGAATGGCTGCCCACCTGCACAAGAAGGTGGCGATCAAGCCGGGAGATACTGTGATCTTCAGTTCTAACCCGATCCCGGGCAACGAGAAAGCGGTCTCCAATATCATCAATGACCTGTCTGAGCAGGGGGCGGATGTGATCTTCCAGAATGTCCATGTTTCTGGACATGCCTGCCAGGAAGAGATCAAATTGATCTACTCTCTTGTAAAACCGAAATATTCCATACCAGTACACGGAGAGTACCGTCATCTGAAGGCACATGCCGGGATTGCCGAGAGTCTGGGATATGCGAAGGATCATATCTTTCTGATGCATTCCGGAGATGTGTTGTCTCTGGATGACAACGGAGCAGAGCTGGCGGAAGGCCAGGCTCCGACAGGAGCGATCATGGTCGACGGCCTTGGCGTCGGCGATGTTGGAAATATTGTGCTGAGAGATCGCCAGCATCTGTCCGAGGACGGTATCATGGTGGTGGTTCTCACACTGGAGAAGAGGAGCAATCAGCTTCTTGCAGGACCGGATATCGTATCGCGCGGTTTTGTCTATGTCCGTGAGTCTGAGGATCTGATGGGAGAAGCCCGCGGAGTTGTGGAGGAGGCGCTTGATTCGTGCCTGACCCGTCATATTTCGGATTGGGGAAAAATAAAATCGGCAGTCAAAGATGCGCTGGGAGATTTCGTCTGGAAACGTACCAAGAGAAGACCTATGATACTGCCGATCATCATGGAGGCATAAAGAATGGATAAGGTGTCAGAATGTCTGGACAGCCTGATTCTGGAAATGCAGGAGAGCAGAGAGTATCAGAACTATCTGTGGATGGAACAGGAGGTTTCCAAGGATCCGGAACTGAAAAGAAGGATTGACGATTATCGTATCAGGAATTATCATCTGCAGCAGTCAGACGATGTAGATCTTTTTGACGCGGTAGATGCTCTCGAACGCGATTTTTATGAACTCAGGAAAAACCAGAAAGCCAATGCTTATCTGGAGGCGGAGCTGGCGGTCTGTAAGATGATCCAGAAGGTACAGCAGCGTATCACGGATGAGATCCATGTGTTTGTTCCTGAGTATTAAAAGGAGTACCTATGGGCACAAAGAAAAAAGATGCCGGCTATCGTGTGGCAGTGACCGGAGCGAGGGGTATACTGAAGATTCTGATCTATGTCTGTCTGTTTTTGCTGCTGATCTTTGCAGGGAAGACGGCGTATGATTTCGGCTATGATATTTTTGATCAGCAGCCGGTGGCTTCGGCCCGGGACGGAACAGAGATCACAGTTGAGGTGACGGAAGGCATGGATGAGGGTGAGATCGGAGAAATGCTGATTGAGAACGGTCTGATCGATGAAGATCTGTATGTTTTTCGTGCTCAGGTGATCTTTTCAGGGTATCATGGGAAACTTCTGCCCGGTACTTATATTCTGAATACTTCGCAGACGGTAGATGAAATGCTTGAAATCCTGTCCCAGAAGGATACAGAGGGACAGCCCCAAGCGGAGGATACCGGAGGACAGGAGTAGAAAGAACGGAGTAGGACCATGATCACAGAAGAACGTATGACGTCATATATCAATTCGCTGGATACAGGGCATACGCCCTTTCTGGAGAAACTGGAGCGGGAGGCGAAAGCGGACCGTGTTCCGATCATCCGGCGGGAGATGCAGAGTTTTTTAAAGGTGTTTCTCGCAATACAGAGACCGGAGAATATTCTGGAAGTGGGGACCGCTGTCGGGTTTTCTGCGATCCTGATGGCGGAGTATGGCGTTCCGGATGCCCGGATCACAACGATCGAGAATTATGAGAAACGGTTCCCGGTCGCGGAAAAGAATTTTCGTGAATCCGGTTACGAAGACCGGATCGCTTTTCTCAAGGGAGATGCGGCAGAGATCCTGAAAACGCTGGAGGGCCCTTACGATCTGATCTTTATGGATGCCGCGAAAGGGCAGTATATACACTTTCTTCCGGAAACGCTGAGACTTCTCAGAACCGGAGGAGTTTTGATCTCGGACAATGTGCTGCAGGATGGAGATGTGATAGAATCCCACTTTGCGGTGGAGCGGAGAAAACGCACGATCCATAAGCGGATGAGGGAATATCTGTATGCGTTGAAGCATGATCCCTGCCTGCGCACCTCGATCGTGCCCCTGGGAGATGGGATCACGATCAGCGTGAAAGTATAGAGGATGGTAAAAAAGGCATGACGATGCGGCTCTGACTGCAAAGATGCCTTTTTTTCTGATTAATTTTGTGAATGGAGGATATCATGAGAAAACCGGAATTGCTGGTGCCGGCCAGCAGCCTTGAGGTTCTGAAGGTTGCGGTGGTTTTCGGGGCGGATGCCGTTTATATCGGCGGAGAAGCTTTCGGACTCCGGGCCAAGGCGAAGAATTTTTCGATGGAAGAAATCAAAGAGGGGATAGCCTTTGCCCATGCGCATGGCGTCCGCGTTTATGTGACCGCCAATATTCTGGCTCATAACAGAGATTTGGATGGGGTGAGGGCATATTTTGAGGAACTGAAGGAGATTGGTCCTGACGCGCTGATCATTTCTGATCCAGGCGTTTACCAGATCGCGAAAGAAGTATGTCCGGAGATCGAACGTCATATCAGCACTCAGGCAAACAATACCAATTATGGAACGTATCTGTTCTGGCACAGTCTCGGCGCGAAGCGTGTCGTCTCGGCGAGGGAGCTCTCCTTGGAAGAACTGAAGGAAATCCGGAGTAAAATCCCGGAAGAGATGGAAATAGAAACCTTCGTCCATGGGGCGATGTGTATTTCATACTCCGGACGCTGCCTGCTGTCAAATTTCTTTACCGGAAGAGATGCAAACCAGGGAGCGTGTACCCATCCGTGCCGCTGGAAATATGCGGTCATGGAGGAATCCCGGCCAGGCGAATATTTTCCTGTGTACGAGAACGAGAGAGGCACTTATATTTTCAATTCCAAGGATCTCTGCATGATCGAGCATATTCCGGATCTGGTCGAAGCGGGAATTGACAGCTTTAAAATTGAGGGAAGAATGAAGACCGCGCTCTATGTGGCAACCGTGGCACGCACTTACCGCAAAGCGATCGACGATTATCTGGAGGATCCCAAGTTGTATGAAGCGCATATGGACTGGTACCGGAGCCAGATCTCTAATTGCACATACCGTCAGTTTACGACAGGATTTTTTTACGGAAAGCCGTCGGAGGAAGCGCAGATCTACGACAGCAATACGTATGCAAAAGATTATACGTATTTGGGGATCGCGGGAGAACGGGATGATCGCGGATGCTGCAGAATTGAGCAGAGGAATAAGTTCAGCGTCGGCGAGGAGATTGAGATCATGAAGCCGGACGGGGAGAACCGGAAGACGACGGTAAAAGCGATTTACGACGAGGAAGGAAACCCGATGGAGAGCGCACCCCACCCGAAGCAGAAACTGTGGGTCGATCTGGGAACAGAGACGGAATGCTTCGACATTCTCAGAAGACGGGAAATCGAGTGACAGCAAAAGTGAAATGGATGAGAATATTGGGAGAATAACATGACGATTCGTCATTTTCGGATATTTATTGCAGTCGCAAGAACAGGAGATATCATGAAGGCGGCGGAGATCCTTATGATCACACAGCCGACGGTCATCCGTGCGATCCGTGAACTGGAAGATCATTATGGCACACGCTTCTTTGAACATACCAGCCAGCGGCTGAAGATCACGGATGAGGGGAAAGCATTTCTGGAATATGCTACAAACCTGCTTGGCCTTTATGATGACGCGGAACAGGTCCTGCAGGATCCTGCTGCAAAGGGGACTCTGCGGATCGGAGCCAGTGTCAGCGTGGGAATTTATTACATTCCTGCGCTGATCAGGGATTTTAATCGAAAATTTCCCAACGTCACGGTACAGGTGCGGGTGAACAAGACAGAGGCCGTGGAGAAAATGCTGCTGGAGCATCAGCTCGATCTGGCGATTGTTGGAGATGTGATCCGGTCTGAAATGATCCGTGTGATCAGCCTTTTCGTGGAAAATCATATTGCGGTCTGCGCGCCGGACCACAGTCTGGCGGATCAGACCGTGACGCTGCAGCAGTTCCTCGAACAACCGCTGCTGTTTCATGAGAGAAACAGCGGGGCGTTCGAGAGCTTTTCTATGGCAGTTTCCCAGGCAGGCTATACTGCGGAGCCTGCCTGGGAAAGTTCTTCGACGGAAGCGCTCCTTGAGGCGGTGCGCTGCGGTCTGGGCGTTACGGTGCTGCCGGAAAGGCTGGCAAAGGAAGAAATACGTCACGGAAACATGTCCCGTATTTACCTGTCAGATTTTACCTTCCGCAGCAATGTCTGCCTGGCATATCATAAAAACAAATACATTTCTTCTGTGATGAGATACTTTATTGAGACGGCGAAAAGAAATACCGATTGATCGTACCGGCAGCCGCGTTTCTTTTCACTATTTCCGTGCGCGTTCAGCGCACGTTTTTTTCTGCTGCTGCAGCAGATTTCCGGCAGCATCCATTCCATACCCGTAATCATAAATATGCCCTTCTTCGTCAGTATAAGGGGTCAGATCAAAAGCGGTGTCCTCACAATGGCGTTCTACCGTTTCCATGTCCTGCGGCAGCTGTACGGGAAGGCGGCCGCGGAACCCGGCGTTTCCGGAGATCAGATCCAGGATTGCACGCCGGCTGACGCCGAACTCTGCCAGGACAGCGTCGGCATACGGCTCAAATTCCCCGCACACCGTCGGATTATGCATGGTGATGCATACGATGACCGGTTTGCCCTTCATAGCTTTTCTCGTGTCGATGACGAGATCGAGATCTTCCTCGTTGGCTGTGGTCGTTGTCTTTCCCAGATAGGACCGGTTGATGTCGTCCGGCCGCCAACTGCTGCCTGCAATGCTGGTCTCACGGGCACTGAGCGCTTGGTATGGACGGTACTGCAGACTGATCGGCACGTAGGACCCATTCTCGTATCCGCCGTTAGACAGAGGACTTTCGATCATCACGACGGCGGCGTCTGCGTCCGCCGGATCAGATACCTGTTCAAAATATTCGGACAGGAGTCCGTCGTCTATCGGATGGCAGAGACGCGCTTCTTCCATCTGGCGGAAAAATCCTTTCATCGGACGGATATGCCGGTCGGGGATATAGAGTTTTATACGTTTCCGCAGAGGCAGTACATGGTTTTTATTTTTGAGAAGTACGACAGAATCCAACTGCGCCTGATAGCCGGCACGGACGTATGCGTCACATCCCACTGTGCGGACGCTTTCTTCCTCGTCCAGATAAGGGTTTTCAAACAGACCGACGCGGAAGATATTTGTCAGGATCCGTACCGCGGATTCCTCCATACGCGCCCGCATGGCCTCTTCTCCGTAGCGTTCGCATCCGATCCGGTAGGCCTCAAGGATCGGTTCTTTGTCATTGTTTCCTCCGAACTGGTCCACGCCGTTCATGATAATCCTAAGGTGGCGTTCTGCCACAGGAAGATCCTCCACCCCGTAGCATCTGCTGCCGAAGGCGTCCAATTCCCGGACAGCGTCGCCGGTGATCCCCCAGTCTGTGCAGATGACGCCATCGTAACCGCAGGAGCCGCGCAGCAGGTCACGGATCATATATTCGCTGTAAGAGTTTCCGACGTTTTCGCGATTCTTTTTGTCCTGGTTCCAGGAGACGGTGTAGTACGGCATGACAGCCGCCGCTTTCTTTGTCGGACCGTCCAGAGAGAATGCCCCGTCTGTGAAAGGGCGTATATGTTCCTCAAAACGGTCGCCCGGATAAACGGCATATTGTCCGAATGCATAATGGGCGTCCCTGCCGCCCTCGCCGGTTCCGCCGCCCGGCCAGTGCTTTACCATGGCATTGACGCTTTGGCTGCCCCATCCGGTCTCGGAGCCTTCGGTTGTCTGAAGTGCGTCGCAGTAAGCCTTTGTCATCCGGA
Organism: Candidatus Fusicatenibacter merdavium; assembly: GCA_019115005.1. Taxonomy (GTDB): domain Bacteria; phylum Bacillota; class Clostridia; order Lachnospirales; family Lachnospiraceae; genus Fusicatenibacter; species Fusicatenibacter merdavium. Next base: position 6,823 of record DXEK01000136.1, read on the forward strand.
TCGTCATTTCACAGTCCGGTCCCATCGTGTCCGGAAGGCGCATCCAGCGCGGCTCCGTACACAGATCGATCTGAGGTCCGAGAGCTGTTGTGATCCCCAGCGCCCGATATTCGCTGGCGATGATGCGGGCGAATTCCCTGGTCCGCTCCGGATCAAAAAGGGCGGCCATGCCGATTCCCTCGGGCCATTTGGATACTTCGCAGCCGCCGCTTTTATATTCTGCACCGCCGTCTGCGGAGCCGTGCCGCGGGTCGGAGGAAAAATTTACGGGGATCCCGTAGGGCAGAGATTCCGCGTAAGCCTGCATCCCGTTCTGCCAGCGGACAGCCGTGCGGGTATCCTGGAATTTTGTCACCAGAACATGGCGGATGTGATCTTTTTCCAGAAATTCTTTTTGCTGATCGCTCATCGCCCATGGATGGCATCCGCTTTTCGGAAAAGGTTTTCCGTCATAGGTAGCCGGAAACGGAGCGCCCGGAAACGCCGGGATCATCTGGTGGCTGGAATAGAGCATCAGCCCGGCGATCGCTTCCACCGGGAGTCTTTTTGCCAGATCCCGGGCGCGGGATGCCGTATCGAGACGCCAGTCCTCGTAGGGAAGAAGCGTGCCGGTACCGGCGAGATCCCGGAAAATCAGTCCGTCCTCTTCCAGGACTTTTCCGCTGGCCGTTCCGATCAGACATCCGTTTTCGTTCTGATAAAGTGTGTAACCTTGTTTTTGAATCTTTGTGTAAGCCATAAAAACCTCCTGTTCCTTCGTTTCTTATCCCTATTTTAAGGGAGGCAGAGACAGGAAATCAATAGGAGAAACCGGAAATCCTTTCGGGCGGAGTGAGTTTGCCGAGTGACTCCGCATAGGCGGCGATCGTTTTCAGATCTGCGGCCAGATCTGTCATTTCTTCCGGCTTCAGGGTACAGATCACGTATCTGCACTGCTCCGCGAGGTGTTTCATCCGTTCTATTTCCGAGGGGGTGATCCTGTGAAAGGCTTTTACGCTCACAACTTCTGCGGCAAGTGCGTGTGCCGATGAATAATCCGGGTCATTTTCCCAGAGAATGCCGGCGGCGAACGGGACCCCTTGACGCTGGAACTTTCGAAACACCCCGGTTCCCGTACCGTTTCCGGCGATCACCAGGATCTCCGGATCCCCTTCCGCCCGGGGAAGCTCCAGATTTCCGGTCAGTTCATCATAGCTTCCGACGGTCATTTGATACAGGTTCGGAAGATATCCCCCGGTAAAGATCTCCTCGGGCGTGCCAAAACGGTCGATCCTGTCGCCGCGCACACAGGCGATTTTATCAGAGATCCTTCCTGCCAGATCAAGTTCATGCAAAGACATCAGGACGGACAGTTTGCGGGTTCGCGCCATTGTCTGGAGAATGGAGAGAAATTCAAGTTTGTAGCGGATATCCAGAAAGGATGTGGGCTCGTCCAGGACGAGAAGGTCCGGCTGCTGGCAGAGGGCTCTGGCGAGCATTACCCGCTGTTTCTGGCCGTCGCTAATCTTTGTGAAGTCCTGGTCTTTCAGCTCTGCTATGTGAACGAGTTCCATGGACTCCTGTACAATGTCCCGGTCTTTTTCTGTGAGCACACCGAATTTTCCGGTGTATGGATAGCGGCCGGTGGCCACCACATCTTCGCATGTCATCAGTTCTGGCTGGATTCTCTCGGTCAGAACCACAGACAGCTTTCTGGATAATTCCTTCCCGCTCAGCTGAGCCGTCTGCTTTCCGTCCAGCCAGACGATGCCGCCAAGGGGCGTCAGCTGTCGGATGATGCTTCGGAGAATCGTGGTCTTTCCGGCGCCATTGGGGCCGATCAGAGTCAGGATCTCTCCCTTCTTCAAATGGATCCGGATATTCTTGATAAGGGGTACCCCGTGATATCCGACGGTCAGTCCCTCTGTGTAAAAATAAAAATCATCCATTGTGTCACGCATGCCTCTCTTTCTTTCGATGGATCATGATGTAAATTACGACCGGAGCTCCGAAGATTGCTGTTGCGGTACTGATGGAAAGTTCTGTCGGTGCGAACATAGTCCTTGCCAGCAGATCACAGAACAGACAGAAAACCGCTCCGCCAAGAAAGCAGGCGGGGATCATCAGCAATGGCCGTGCAGTACCGAGCAGGCTTTTCACCAGATGAGGCACAGCGATCCCCACAAAAGAAACCGGACCGGCAAAGGCAGTGACGCAGGCGGAGAGAATGCTGGACAGGATCACTAGAAGCATGCGGAAGGTACGGACGTTCAGGCCCATATTCCGGGCATAGACTTCTCCCAGCTGGTAAGCGCTGATAGGTTTTGAGAGGAGAAATACGCAGAGGGCCGCGGCGGCAACCACAAGAGCCATAACCGCCACATTGTCCCAGGTAATTCCGGAGAAACTCCCCTGGGACCAGTTGTGAAGATTTACGATATTTTCATCATCCGCGAAGGTGACGACAAAGTCAGTGACGGCAGAGCAGATATATCCGATCATAACGCCGCTGACGATCAACATGGACATCTGATTGATGACCCGGGAGGCCAGAATGACGAATCCCATGCAGAGCATGGAGCCGGCAAATGCGGCCAGGATCATCATCCAGGAACTGAGATGGACGGAATATCCCAGGGAAGCGACCATGACAAGCGCTACGACCAGCTTTGCCCCGGAAGAGATTCCAAGGGTAAAAGGGCTGGCGATTGGGTTGTGGAAAAAGGTCTGCAGGAGATATCCCGACAGTGCCAGCGCTCCGCCAAGGATCGCGGCCGCCAGCGCTCGGGGGATCCGGATCTGTATCACAATATCTCCTGAAACTGCATCTGAACTGTTTCCTGCGAGAATTTTCGGGATTTCCAAAAGAGGAACAGATACACTTCCGATGCATAGATTCAGGATCAGAAGAAACAGTGTGAGAATAAACAATAGAATAAAAGCAGTGCAGTATCTTTTGTGTTTTCGCATTTTGATCACTCCAGCCTGTAAATATATGTAAGTGCTTCATTGTTTCCGCTCAGCATTCCGTGAAGGTCGGCGATGATCGAGCCGAGTTCCATGGTAGACTGATACAGGTTTTGGGACGTACAATAGACATTTCCGTTTTGTACCGCCTTGAAATTGCTGAAAAGAGGATTTTTTGCGGTGAGATCTTCGACAGAGGAGATTTCTCCGTCTATCGTACTGTTATAAATGATATAATCAGCGTCTCTGGCCTGAGCGTAGAATTCTTCCATCTCCATGCTCATTGTGGAGGAGGTACTGTCGTCGTCACCGGTATCCTGAAAAATATATTCTCCGCCGGCCATCTCTATCATTTTAGGAAGGTAGTCGGTGGCTCTGCGGACGTTTACCTGGCCGCTGGTGGTGACGTAG